>CAJKGV010000070.1:0-9120 GCA_905199455.1 Collinsella aerofaciens
TCCATGCCGCGGTGTTCTGCTCGCCGCACAATCCCTGCGGCCGCGTATGGGAGCGCGATGAGATCGAGCGCACCATGGACATCTATCGCCGGCACGATTGCGTGGTGATTTCGGACGAGATTTGGTCCGACATCATCTTGCCCGGTCACAAGCATATCCCGACGCAGTCGGTGAGCGAGGATGCCCGCATGCGCACGGTCGCCCTCTATGCGCCCAGCAAGACGTTTAACCTGGCGGGCCTGGTCGGCAGCTACCACATCATCTATAACGAGACGCTGCGCGACCGCGTGTGCGCCGTGTCCGACAAGACTCACTACAACGAGATGAACGTCCTCTCCATGCATGCGCTTATCGGTGCCTATCAGCCTCAGGGCTATGAGTGGGTGGACGAGCTCAACCAGGTGCTTGCCGGTAATATCGAGTACTTCTGCACGTATGCAGAAAAACACTGGAAGGGCGTTGCGTTTTCGCGTCCGCAGGGCACGTACATGGTGTTTCTGGACTGCACCGAGTGGTGTCGCGAACATGGCCGCGATATTCAGTGGCTGCTCGACGAGGGGGCGCGCGTGGGCGTGGGGTATCAGGACGGCCGTCCGTTCCACGGGCCCTGCCACATTCGCGTGAATCTGGCGCTGCCGCTTTCGCGCGTAAGGGAGGCGTGCGACCGCCTGGACCGCTACGTTTTTAATGCACGGTAAGTGAGCACTGCATGCGGGGCCTTCTGCCAAGTTGGCTGGAAGGCCCCGCATAGTAAAGCATCTGTAACAATTGGGTGCTCGTGTGGTTTTGTTTGCTATTATCTTTAACCATTTAAGTCTGTAAACAGGATCGTATGGAGCTCGATGAAAAGACCTCGCCGCTCGGTTGCCATATCGTTGCTTGTTGTGCTTGCAGTAGCGAGCGCCCTTGTCGTAGCGATAGCTGGCTGCTCCGGGTCGAATGACGGAGCCTCGACGTCTGCATTAGAAGGTCTGGACGCCTCGCAAGTCAAAGACGACGACCTTAAGACGCTCAACGTCGGAAGCGACCTCTATCCACCGTTTGTGTATACCGACGAGTACGGCGATATCGTTGGCCTGGATGTCGAGATATTGACCGAGGCTTTGGCTCGCATTGGTTACAAGCCAAAATACCAGCTGATCGACTGGGAAAAGAAGAAGGAGCTGCTGGCGAGCGGCGAACTCGATTGTGTCATGGGCAGCTTTAGTATGACGGGTCGCGAAAACGAATATCGTTGGGCCGGCCCGTACCTTGCGAGCCGCCAGGTGGTCGCGGTCGATCCCCAGAGCGATATCTACACGCTTGCCGATCTTGAGGATAAGATCGTGGCGGTTCAGTCCACCACCAAGCCCGAGGACATTTTGCTCAATCGCATAAATGAAAACGTTCCGCAGATCAAGGAACTCTACAGCTTTTCGGACGGTTCATACCTGAACCCGGCGCTCGTCGAGGGCCTGGTCGACGCTATCGCCGCGCATGAGTCCTCGTTCCTCACCTACGAAAAAGACTATGGTGTGACATATCGCATTTTGGATGAGTCGCTGCTAGAGGTCGGTTTGGGCACCGCTTTCGATATCAACGATACGCGTGGCATCGACGTCAAGCTCACTCATGCCTACCAAGAAATGCTTGCCGATGGCACCATGGAACGCCTGGTGTCAAAGTACTTCGATGACCCTTCGCCATTTTTGAATATGGAGGGCCTGTCATGATCGATGCGCCCGACCACGCTGCTCAGGAGCGGGGCAATCGTTCGGCAGGGGCATGGCTCCTTGTCGCTCTGCTGGGGATAGCGCTCTCGGTTGTTGCCGGCATGATGAGCTACGGTTACACGACGGCCCAAGCCGAGCAGCGCTTTGCCGACGTTGTCGATTACGTGGCGACGCAGAGCCTTTCCTACGATGCATTCAACAGCGCCTATACGACCAAAAACCTGATTCGCGTTATGGAGATCGCCGGAGAGGCTGCCCGCGATATGGAGCGCGACGGTTCAGTGGATAACGCCATGCTGGAGCAATACGCCGACCAGTTCAACGTGAGCGCGCTGATCGTGACGGACGCATCAGGCAATTTGGTGTCCGAGTCCTCGACGGATGGCGTGGGCTACGAGTCGCTCGCTACGTATCTCAAGGAAGCACCCGTGCTGGAGGTGGCAGCCCATCCGCTTAAGTCCTATACCGCCCGCATTACGCTTTCGGATGATTCGGTCGCAGACATTGGCTGCGTAACCCGGCAGGATGACGAGGGCATCGTTGTCGCAGTAAGGCATCAGAGCGCGAGGGCAGTTGCAAGCAATACGCTCAAACTGCAGAGCTTGCTTGATGGCTATGAAACCATCGATAGCGGCAATATTGTGATCGAAAGCGACGGCAAGGTCGTTGCGACCAATGCCGTTGAACCCACTGTATTGGGCGTATTCGATCTGCCTGCGACGGACGTCTTCATTGTCGACGGTATTAAGGATCGATGCCTGGCCGGTAAGGTCAAATTGATTAACGCCGACGGCGAGTGGTATTTGGGCACATTTGGAAAAGCGCACAAATTCTATGTGTACACCTATGCTCCGGCGCGGCGCTACTTTGAGGTCGTCGCGGCTGTTGCTGCCGGCGTGCTGGCGCTCTACAGCGGTGTTGTAGCCGTTGTTGTGATGGTGCGTCGCCGCGCTGATCGTCGGCGTTTGACGGACTTGCTGCAGCAGGAGCGCGACTATGGCGACAAGCTGGCAAAGGCGGCGCGTGAGGCCTCGTCTGCCAACTCGGCAAAGACGGAGTTTCTGCGTCGCATGAGCCACGATCTGCGCACGCCCATCAACGGCATTCGCGGCATGGTCGAGGTTGGCGATGCCAATGCGGACGATCTGCAAAAGCAGACTGAGTGCCGCTCAAAAATCTGGACGGCATCGGGACTGCTGCTCGACCTTGCCAACGAGGCGCTCGATATGAGTCGCCTGGAGAGCGGGCAGGTCGACCTGAACCTCGTGCCCATAAATTTGGTGGCCCTCAACTGTGAAGTGCGCGATATTCTGGAGCGCCAGGCCGAGGAGCGTCTGGTGACAATTATCTCCGACCAGCAGACGCTTAATCATCCCTATGCGCGGGTGAGCGTGACGCACCTCAAGCGTTTGTTGCTCAATATTGCCGGCAATGCCGTCAAGTACAACCGCCAGGGCGGCTATGTCCGCCTGGTGTGCCGCGAGGTGGAGCCAGCGGATGGCGTCCCCGTCTATGAATACACGATCGCCGACAACGGTATTGGCATGAGCGAGGAGTTCCAAAAGCACCTCTACGAGCCGTTTTGCCGCGAGGAGCAGCAGGTGGAAGGCGCTTCGTCGGGAACTGGCCTGGGCGCGCCTATCGCAAAACAGCTGGTCGAGCTTATGGGCGGAACCATGAGCTTTACGAGTGTCTTGGGGCAGGGGACGACGTTTACCATTCGCCTGCCGTTCGAGAAGTGCGACCGCTCCGAGATTCCTCAGGCAGCTCCCGCGGATGCGGGAGACGGCGATGCGCTCCAGGGCTTGCGCGTTTTGCTCGTAGAGGATAACGATCTGAATGCCGAGATCGCGCAGTTTACGCTCAGCCGTGCCGGTGCCATCGTGACGCATGCTAAGGATGGTGAGTCTGCCGTCGAGATGTTTACCGCGAGCGCACCGCACGAGTACGACGTGGTGTTGATGGACATCATGATGCCTGGCATCGATGGCCTTGAGGCCACGCGTCAGATTCGAGCACTCGATCGCGAGGATGCCGCGACCACGCCGATTATCGCCGTGAGTGCCAACGCCTTTGCCGACGACCGTAGGCTTTCGCGTGAGGCGGGCATGAACGCGCACCTGAGCAAACCTGTGAGCTCGCAAGAGCTCGTCGAGGCGCTAGCGCACATCGCCGCCGACGCTTCATAAGCATATGGCTCGGTTCCAAGGTGGGCTGGAACCGGGCCATATTACTATTGATGAGACCTGCTGAGGGGCTTACTTTTCCTGAATCTGCTTGCCGCAAAGATGCTCAATCGTAATCTCGTAGAGCTGGACGCCCTTAATGTCCTTGGCGATTTCCTCTTCGACTTCCTCGGCAGAAGGGTAGTACTTAAGGGCGAGCTGGCGGACTTTATCCTCGATAAACGCGGGGGTGTCATTCGCCAGGCGACAGCGGCCAAAGACCACGGTGCTCATAACGTAGGGAGCCCAGTCACCGTTCTTGTGCCACTCGTTGCCGTAAACGGTAAAGCAGACCTTGTCATCGCGCTTGAGTGCGTCGACCTTGTGGCCAGCCTTGGCGCCATGGAAATAAATCTTGTCGTGCTCGGTGTCAAAGAAGTAGTTGACGGGAATGGCGTACGGGTAGCCATCGTCGCCGTTGACGGCAAAGACACCGCGCTTGCAGGCAGCGAGCAGTTCGCGCGCTTCCTCGTCAGTGATGGCGCGTTTCTTTCGACGTAGGGGCCTAAACATCGTTGGATTCCTTTCTGGTCATGCGTGGTAGTTGAGCACAAACTATAGCGAAACGGACCCGTCTTTCTTGATGCGGGCGAGTATGTTTTTGAGCTTGTTAAAGTCGAGCGGTTTGGACAGATGGGCGTTCATGCCGGCGTCGTGTGCCGCCTTGGCGTCCTCGGCAAAGGCATTGGCGGTGAGCGCGATGATGGGGATATCGGCTGCATCGACCTTCTCGCTCAGACGGATCGTGCGGGTTGCCTCATAGCCGTCCATGTCCGGCATCATAATGTCCATCAGGATCGCATCGAAGCTGCCGGCGGGATGAGACAGGTACAGATCGACGACTTCGTTGCCGTTGGCGGCGCGGGTGACCACGACGCCCTCGGATTCTAGCAGCGCCTGGGCAATCTCGGCATTCAATTCGTTGTCTTCGGCGAGCAGTACGTTCATGTCGGCGAGCGAGCAGTCGAGCGCCCTCTCGACCGTATCTGCCCGCGGCTGGGGGTTCTTGTCGATATCGAGCGGAATCTCCACGTAGAACGAAGTGCCCACATGGAGCTCGCTGGTGACTTCGATGGTGCCGCCCATCAGTTCAATAAGCGACTTGACGATTGGCATGCCCATGCCGGTTCCTTGGAACTTGCTGCGCGCATCGTCACCTTCTTGGGCGAACGGCTCATAGATATGCTTTAAAAACTCGGGAGCCATGCCAATGCCGGTATCCGAAACACTAAAGCAAAAGAGCGCGCGCCCGTTATCGAGTGGCTTGGTCTTTGAGCTAAAGGTGACGGAGCCGCCGTGCTTGTTGTACTTAATGCTGTTGTCTAACAGGTTGATCATGACCTGTCGGATATGGGTGGGACTGCCGATCATGTATGGCCCCGTGGCGTACGTCAGGCTATTGTCCTGCATTGTGATGCCGTTATCGGATGCGCGGAGCTTGCACAGCACCAGCGTATCGTCACAGAGCTTTTTGAGGTTAAAAGGCGCATGTTCCAGTGTCAGCTTGCGGTCTTCGATTTTGCCCATCTCGAGGATGTCGTTGATCAGCGAGAGCAGGTGATTGGCGGCAACGCGCGCCTTGGCACGGCTCTCGCGGGCGACTTGCATATCGCCTTCTTTCAATTCCTCGATCTCGATAAGGCCCAGGATACCGTTGAGCGGCGTACGGATGTCGTGGCTCATGCGCGTGAGGAATGCCGTCTTAGCGGCGTTGGCAGCATCGGCTTTTTTGCGCTCGGTTCGAGCGCGCGCGAGCGCCCAGATGAGCAGGACGATGCCGACCGACAACATACCGATGAGGGTGGCTGCAATGGCGGTGCGGTTGCGATAAAGGAATTGAAGCGTGTTGGATTCCTGGGCCGTGTACGACGTGGAGGAGAAATTGCTTGCGGAGAGCGATTCTCCGGCATTGATGATGCCCTTGTTGATGATTCCCAGCAGTTCGGGCTTGCCGCGCGACATCAAGCACGCGAGGTCACAGGTGTCAGGGAGCTCGACCGTCTCGCAGTCCTCGAGATCATAACGGTCACCGATGGTTTTTACGCGTGAACTGGGAGCGACGATGCAGCGCGCCGTTCCCTTCCTGAGGGCGTCGAACGCTTCATCGTCGGATTGGTATTCGGTTACGGTCGCTGTGGGGAATAGACTTTCAAGTGCATTTCGGTTGACAAACGATGATTTGGTACAGGCGATGTTCTGAAGGTCTTTTTTCAGGTTACTGCCGGTGTGGATGGCGGTGAGGGACATGGTCCCCAACGATACCGACTGCACAACGCCTGATTGCTCGGCAAACCAGTAATCTCGGTATGCCGGCAGCGCAACGTCTATGCTTCCCTCTGACAGGGCCTTTGACATCATCTTGTAGCTATCAAAGGCGACGGTTTTGACCGTAATGCCAAATTTATCGTGTAGCGTCGTCGCAAGCGATGCGAGCGAGCCTTCCATTTTGCCGTCTTCGTCTTCGTTGCAGTAGGGGAGTTTGCCCGTAATGTAGCCGAGCGTGATGGTGTTGTTGTTTGCTTTGAGCCAGGCGCGCTCATCGCCGATGAGCGAGGATGATCCGCTGTTTTGCGCTGAATAGTTCGATTTGACCTCGTCGTTATAGCGGGGGTTGACGCGGTTGATTGCCGCCATTGCGGAGTTGATGTTGTCCATCAGGTCGGGGCGGCTTTTGGGAACGGCAAAGTAGTAGTCGCTCGAACCGACGTAGAACATGGGCGACGCCTCGGGCGACGAAATGGTGTCGTTCATGATGATGGCGTCGACCTCGCCGTTTGCGAGCGCGTCAAAGAGAACGGAGCCTCCGTCATACTCCCTGTATGTGCAGGCGACTCCCTCGTTGGCGAGCCACTGCTGGCCGACGATGGTTTGCATAACACCGGAGTTGTAACCGATGGTGAGACCCTGGAGTGCTTGAGGGTCACCCTTGGCCAGGTCGTCACGGTCGGGCCTGGCGTAGATGTAGTAGCGCTCGGTGCCCTCGGGGTTCGAGGAAAAGAGCAGCTTTTGGGCGCGTTCCTCGGAGTAGGAGATGTTGGGCATGAGGTCGATCTCGCCTGCCTCGAGCATGTCCATAAGCTCGGTGAAGGTGCCGGAGACGTATTCGTACCGCCAGCCGGGCGTGTAGTACGACAGGGTCTGGAGGTACTCGTAACCCCATCCCGAGAGACGCTCGCCGGGGGTGCCGTTCTGGAAGCCCTCGTTGTTGACGAGCCAGCCGACGCGGACCGTCTTGACTGGCTGACTAGAGTCATCGGCAAAAGCCTGGACAGGCGCGATGGAACTCAGTGCGGCAAGCGCGGCAAGCACAATGGCCAGGGCGCGACATATAACTGAACGAAGGACAGTGGCAGCTCTCACATGCAATCCTAACGAATCGAGACAATACCGCATAAGGATACCAGCTCAGCCTGCCCAGTCGGCAGCTGTACCGCTAAACGCTCCCGCCCGGCAGTCATCGGGGTCGTTCTTAAACGACTAGTCATTGGGGACGTTCTTGTTTGACTAGTCATTTAAGAACGTCCCCAATGACTAGTTTCGTTTGCGGGGGAGGCGTGGGAAAATACCGAGCGAACGTGATTGGTTGTCCGTGGAAGGGGTCGCGATGAAAAAGCTCAGGACGCTTGCCGATGTGTTGCGACAGGCTGGCTTTGCGCGCATCACGGGTCTGTTTCTTATCTTTTACCTGCTGTGCTCGACGGCCGTCTGGCTGTCCGAGCCAACGACCCTTACGTTTGGCGATGGCCTGTGGTTTAGCTTTGAGACGGTCTCGACGATCGGCTTTGGCGACATTCCGGCCGAGACACCGGTTGCCCGCGCCATTACCGTCATTCTGAGCATCATCAGCATCTTCTACATCGCCATGCTCACGGGCGTGGCGGTGAACTACTGCAATACGCTTATCAAGATGCGCCAAAAGGACACCATGGCGCGCTTTATGGATGATCTGGAGCATTTGGAAGAGCTCGATCGCGACCAGCTCGCCGATCTGTCGCGCCGTGTGCGCGAGTATCGTCGACGCCAGCGCTAAGACGAACGTCGTGCGCCACAACAAGGGGGACCAAACATGAACATCACCGTCTACCTGGGCGCGAGCGTCGGCAACGACCCGGCGTTTCTGCCCGCAGTGCAGGAGCTGGGCAATTGGATTGGCGCCAACGGACACGCGCTCGTATACGGCGGGTCCAAATCGGGACTGATGGGCGCGCTCGCCGATAGCGTACTCGAGGCAGGCGGACATGTGACGGGTGTGGAGCCGAGCTTTTTTATCGAGGCAGAGTTTCAACACGACGGAATCGACGACCTTATCGTGACGAGCGACATGGCCGAGCGCAAAGCCAAGATGATCGAGCTCGGCGATGCGTTCATCGCATTTCCGGGCGGCACGGGCACGCTCGAGGAGATTGCCGAGGTTATGTCCGCGGTGTCGTTGGGACATTTGGACGCGCCGTGCATCTTGTACAACCTCGGGGGCTACTACAACGATCTTAAGGCGCTGCTCGAGCACATGATTGATAAGGGACTTTCGAGCCCGCAGCGCCAGCAGGGTATTTACTTTACCGAGGATCTGTGCGAAATCGCATCAATTATCAACGGATAAGCCTTGAGCTTGTCCCGCCGGGGTCCCCGGTGGCTCCGCTTGCGGCGCAGACGGTTGGCTTGACTGGGCAACGCTCGCTCTACAATAAAACGTATCTATGTCGACTTTGACCGCGGGAGGACCCGATGGATAACCTTGCCAAACCCACGAACCGAGCGCTGTTTTTGGTCAGCGTTGCCGTGACCGGTGCACTCGCGGGTGCCGCAGTCTGGCTGTTCTTTTTTGCGATGGAGCACGGTATCGACTATCTATGGACCGAGATTCCGCACGCGCTGGGCGTCGCTTCGCCCGAGCTTGCCAGCGGCCCGTTTGGCTTTCTGCCGTACCCGTTTTTTGTCTGCCTGCTGGGCGGCCTGTTAATCGGTCTGTACGAAAAGATGACAGGCACCAAGACCGATGACCTCAACCAGGTGATGGCTAAGGTTAAGCAAGACGGGCGCTACCCGTACGACAACCTGGGCAAGCTTTCGCTCGCGGCATTGCTGCCGCTGCTGTTTGGCGGAAGCATTGGACCGGAGGCCGGCCTGACCGGCGTTATCGCCGGTCTGTGCAGCTGGGTCGGCGACCGCATGCGTCGCTTTGG
>CAJKGV010000071.1:0-8975 GCA_905199455.1 Collinsella aerofaciens
ACCATGCGCCTGCAGCGCTTTTTGGCGCGCGCGGGCGTGGCGAGCCGCCGCGGCTCGGAGGACCTGATGACTGCCGGCCGCGTGACCGTCAACGGCGAGGTCGCGACCGAGCTGGGCACCAAGGTCGATGTCGATCGCGACCACATCGAGGTCGACGGCATGCCCGTCAAGCTCAACCAGGGCGCCGTGTACCTGATGCTCTACAAGCCGACCGGCTACCTCACCACCATGAGCGACCCGCAGGAGCGCCCCTGTGTGGCAGACCTGGTTCCCCGCGACCGCTTTCCGGGACTGTTCCCGGTGGGCCGCCTGGACCGCGACACCACGGGCCTCTTGCTCTTTACCACCGACGGTGACCTGTCGCAAAACCTGCTGCACCCCAGCAAGCACGTCTACAAGACATACCAGGCACTCGTTGACGGCGAACTGTCCGACCGCGACTTGGAGCCACTCCGCCGTGGCATCGAGCTGGACGACGGTCTATGCCAGCCGGCAATCTGCCACGTTATCTCCGCACGCGAGGCCGAGGCCGTAGCTCCCCAGGGCGTCAAGCCCGGCACCACCGCCGTGGAGGTCATCATCCGCGAGGGTCGTAAAAACCAAGTCAAGCGCATGCTGGGCAAGATTCACCATCCCGTGATCCGCTTGCATCGCTGCAACTTTGCCGGCCTGGAGCTCAAGGACGTGGCCAAAGGGTCGTGGCGCGAACTCACCGACCGCGAGGTGCAGATCCTCAAGGCCGGCGGCATCCCGCCTAAGCAGGCCAGCTCCAAGCGCTCCGCCGCGCCCGCGAACAACACAGCGAGCCGCACGCGTCACCACGGTAGCCACGGCTCCGCACCCAAGCGCAACACCTACCGCGAGCGCTACACCGGTTAGGCAACCCGCCGCGCCTCAACGCCCGCGCCCCATACCAGCACGTCAACCACCGAAAGGAAGCATTGCATGATCGTCGCCATCGACGGCCCCGCCGGTTCCGGCAAGTCCACCATTGCCAAGGAGATCGCCCGCCAGCTGGGCTTTAACAAGCTCGACACGGGCGCCATGTATCGCGCCGTCACCTTCGCCGCGCTCGACCGCGGCATCGATCTGGACGACGAGGCGGCCATCGACGCCCTCGCCGAGCAGATCGAAATCCGCTTTACCAACGGCACCGGCGAGGACACGCGCCTGACCATTGACGGCCAGGACGCCTCGGCTGCCATTCGCACCCCGCAGGTCGACGCCAATGTTTCCAAGGTCTCGGCCTATCCGGGCGTGCGCGCCGCCATGCTCATCCACCAGCGCCGCGCCGCCGAGGACCACGATATCGTGGCCGAGGGTCGCGACATCGGCACCGTCGTGTTCCCTAACGCGCAGGTCAAGGTCTTCTTGACCGCCGACCCGCGCGAGCGCGCCCGCCGCCGCGTGCTGCAGCGTCACCAAAACGACGCCCAGCCTCTCACGCCCGCGCAACTCGAGGCCGAGGTCGACGAGACCCTCGACGCCCTTAAGCAGCGCGACAAGCTCGACAGCAGCCGCGAGGTCGCCCCGCTCGTGCCTGCCGAGGACGCCGTGCACGTCGACTCCACCGCCCACACCATCGACGAGGTCGTCTCGATAATCGAGGACCTCATCAACCAAAGGAGGTAGCCCATGCGCCTGTTTAAGCAGACGCCCGAGGACTATTACAACGCCCCGTATGCCGAGTTTCCCGCGCTCATCCGCGGCACCGTCTTCGTGGTCATGGCAATCCTTTGGGCTTTCTCCAAGCTCATGTGGCGCTGGAAGGTCGAGGACGCCGATCTTCTGTTTGAGCGCCAGGAAGGCCGCGGCAGCGTGGTCATCTGCAACCACACCTCGATGGCCGAGCTCTTGGCCGTGGAGACGGCGCTGTTTTTTGGGGGCCGCCGCATTCGCCCCATCTTTAAGTCAGAGTTCGCCAAGAGCAAGATTGTGCGCTGGGCCTTTAGCCGCGTTGGCGGCATCCCCGTGGAGCGTGGTACTGCCGATATGAAGTGCCTGCGTGCCGCCCAGCATGCGCTGCAGCGCGGCGAGGACGTCCTGATCTTCCCCGAGGGCACGCGCATCCGCTCGCGCGAGATCAAACCCGAGGTCCACGGCGGTTTTGCGCTCATCGCTCAGATGGGCAAGGCGCCCGTCAACCCGCTCGCCATCTGCGGCTGGTCCGACATCACGCCCTCGGGCAAAAAGATCATGCGTCCCAAGAAATGCTGGATACGCGCCGGCAAGGCCGTCTCGCTTTCCGACGCACCGGCCGGGCTTAAGCGCACGGAGCGCCTGGAATGGTTTGAGTCCGAGGCCATGAACCGCGTCTACGCCATGCGAGACGATCTGTGCGACGAGCATCCGGGCAGGTTCTAGCCATGAACGAGAACGTGACGAACACCTCCGCGACTGCGTCCGACCAGGCAATCGCGCCTACCATCGAGATCGCCGCCCACGCCGGCACTTGCTACGGCGTACAGCGTGCGCTCGATATGGCGCTGGCCGCCGCACCGCAGGCAGGGGAGTGCACTCAGGTCCATACCCTGGGTCCGCTCATCCATAACCCCATCGTGGTACGCGAGCTCGCGGAGGCTGGCGTCGGTCTGGCCGAGACCTTGGACGACGCAGCATCGGGCACCGTGATCATCCGCGCCCACGGTGTGGTGCCACAGGTGATCGATGCTGCCCGCAAGCGCGGCCTCAACGTGGTCGACGCCACCTGCCCCTACGTGAAGAAGGTCCATATGGCAGCCGAGCGCCTGGTGCGCGAAGGCTACCGCGTGGTGGTCGTAGGCGAGCCGGGTCACCCCGAGGTCGAGGGTATTCTGGGCCACGCCGGCAATGATGCGCAGGTCGTGAGCTGCGCCGCCGATGCGGACGCGCTTCCGCTCAAGGGCAAGGTGGGCCTCGTCGTGCAGACTACCCAGACCGCGCAGAACCTCGCCGAGGTCGTGGCAGCTATCACCCCGCGCGTGCAGGAGCTGCGCGTGATCAACACCATCTGCGCCGCCACGAGTGAGCGACAACAGGCAGCAGCCACACTTGCCAACCGTACCGACTGTATGGTCGTCGTGGGTGGTAAGAACTCGGGCAACACCCGCCGCCTGGCGCAGATTTGCGCAGACGCCTGCGAGCGCACGTATCACATCGAGGAAGCTTCCGAGCTCCAGGCCGCGTGGTTTACCGACGCTCACCACATCGGCATCACCGCCGGAGCCTCCACCCCGCAAGAACACATCGAGCGCGCCGTCGAGCGCATCAAGGAGCTTAGCCGCTAACCATGGACCAGACCGTACCCGCATACGCCGCCGAGGTGGCCGATTACGGGCGCAGCCGCGACCCCGAACCGGGTGAGGGCGCGCTCGTAAAGAACGTGCGCCCCGAATCGCCCGCGTGGGACGTGGGTATCGAGCCGGGCATGCGCGTGCTCACGGTCAACGGTGAGGCGCTCACCGACATGATTGTGTGGCTCTGGGAGGCCGACGACGACACCGTCGAGCTGGAGGTTTTCGACCCGCGCGACAACAGCGTCACCCCCGTCGAGCTCGACCGCTTCCCGGGCGAGGACTGGGGCCTGGAGTTCGACGGCCCCATCTTTGACGGCATGCGTACCTGTGTGAACGCCTGCGTGTTCTGCTTTATGACGATGCTCCCCAAGGGCGGCCGCTCCACGCTCTATATTCGCGACGATGACTACCGCCTGAGCTTTTTGCAGGGCAACTTTGTCACGCTCACGAACCTCACCGACGAGGACGTGCAAAACGTCATCAAACGCAACATGAGCCCCATGAACGTGTCGGTCCACGCCGTGAGCCCCGACGTCCGCCGTCGTATGATGGGCCGCAACGCCCAACGAGGCATGGACGTACTCGAGGCCATCATGGCCGCCGGCATCGAGATTCACGCGCAGATCGTGTTGTGCCCCGGCATGAACGACGGCGAGGAGCTGGAAAAGACCCTGCGCTTTTGCGAGGAGCACGAGCAAATCACCAGCCTGGGCATTGTGCCGCTCGGTTTTACCAAGCATCAGAACCGTTTTAGCTGGTCCTATAGCGACAAGCCCGAGCTCGCACGCAAGACCATTGCCATGATCCGGCCGTTCCAGGACCGCGCCTATGAGCGCTTTGGCCGCCACACCTTCCAGATGAGCGACGAGTTCTATCTGGACGCCGGCATCGATCCTCCCGAGGCGGAGTTTTACGACGGTTACCCGCAGTACTACGACGGCATTGGCATGATCCGCTCGTATCTGGACGAGACCGACGACGTGCTTGCCGCCGACGCCGAGCGTCTGGCCCGCGTCCGCGCTGGCATCGCCGAGCGCAACCAGCACCTGCTGTGCCTTTCGGGCGCCAGCGCACGCGACACGGTGGCCCGCTTTGTGGAGTCGCCCCAGGGACTCGCCGGCACTGTCACGGCCATCAAGAACCGCTACTTTGGCGGCAACGTGGACGTGACCGGCCTCATCGTCGCGTGTGACATTCTGGAGCAGCTGCCCCAAGACCTGTCGGGGGTTATGCTCTTTGTGCCTAAGCTCATGTTCAACGCTGACGGCATGACGCTTGACGAGTATCATCGTGACGATTTACTCGCAAGCCTTACCAGTCGCGGCGCCGAGGTTCATGTGGTGTCGACCATGCCGCATGAGCTGCTCGATACCCTGGAGCACATCCTTGGCATTGTGCCTGCCGACTCTACTAATTCCGCTGACCCTACCCATTAAAGGAGAGCAGATGAAACCTATCGTCGCCGTCGTCGGACGCCCCAACGTGGGCAAGTCCACGCTCGTTAACCGCCTGGCCCAGACCTCGGACGCCATCGTCCACGAGTCTCGCGGCGTCACGCGCGACCGCTCGTATCACACGGCCGATTGGAACGGCCGCGAGTTCACCATCGTCGACACGGGCGGCATCGAGCCGCTCAAGAGTGATGACGTCTTTGCTACGTCCATCCGCGACCAGGCGCTCGCCGCCGCCGAGGAAGCCGCCGTCATCCTGTTTGTGGTTGACGGCCGCACCGGCGTCACCGAGGAGGACGAGTCGGTCGCCCGCATGCTCAAGCGCTGCGACAAGCCGGTCTTTCTGCTGGTGAATAAGCTCGACAACCCCGATCGCGAGAACGACAGCATCTGGGAGTTCTATTCACTCGGCATCGGTGAGCCCACGCCGCTCTCGGCCCTGCATGGCCATGGCACGGGCGACCTGCTCGACGACATCGTCGCCCTGCTCCCCGACGAGGCGGACGAGGTCGCCGACGTGTTCCCCGACGCGTTGAACGTCGCCATCATCGGCCGCCCCAACGCCGGTAAGTCGTCGCTGTTCAACCGCATCCTGGGGGCCGACCGCTCCATCGTGTCGAACATCGCCGGCACCACGCGCGACGCCATCGACACCGTCGTCGAGCGCAACGGCAAGCACTACCGCATGGTCGACACTGCGGGCATCCGCAAGAAGAGCACCGTGTACGAGAACATCGAGTACTACTCGATGGTCCGCGGCCTGCGCGCCATCGACCGCGCCGACGTGGCGCTGCTCGTCGTCGACGCCTCCGTGGGCGTCACCGAGCAGGACCAGAAGGTCATGGGCTTGGCCATCGAGCGCGGCTGCGCCATCGTGGTGCTGCTCAACAAGTGGGACCTGCTCGACGACGATCGCAAGCGTGAGGCCTGCATGGAGACCATCGACCGCCGTCTGGGCGTCATGGCTCCCTGGGCCCAGTACCTGCGCATCTCTGCCCTCACTGGCCGCAGCGTCGAGAAGATCTGGGCGATGGTCGACGCCGCCGAGAAGACGCGCTCGCAAAAGATCAGCACCTCGCGCCTCAACACGTTCCTTACCGACCTGCGCGAGTTCGGTCATACCGTGGTGGACGGCAAGCGCCGCCTGCGCATGCACTACGTGACCCAGACGGGCGTCAACCCGCCGACGTTCACGTTTTTCGTCAACCACAGCGACCTGGTCAACGACACCTACCAGCGCTACGTGGAGAACCGCATGCGCTCGACCTTCGACTTTGCCGGCACACCCATTCGACTCTTCTTTAGGAAGAAGGAGCAAAAGGATGCATAATCCGATTCTGCTGACCGCCATCTGCGCCGTGGTATCGTTCTTTATCGGAGCGATTCCGTTTGGCCTGATCTTGGGCCGCGTGTTCAACCATACGGATATTCGCAAGGCAGGCTCCGGCAACATCGGCACCACCAACGCACTGCGCGTGGCCGGCCCCAAGGTGGCCGCGCTCACGCTGCTGCTCGACTGCCTTAAGGGCGCCATCTGCGTCCTTATCGCACGTCCGCTCATCGCGAGCGTGGGCTATGGCTTCCCCGTGAGCATTATGGCCCCCGGCGCCGCCGGCGACTGGATGCTCGGCGTCATTTGCCTGGCGGCCGTGTGGGGCCATATCTTCTCGCCTTACCTTAACTTCCACGGCGGCAAGGGTATCGCTGTTGGTCTGGGAGTCATCCTTGCTTGGTACTGGCCTATTGGCCTGTCACTGCTGGGCATGTTTATCGTGGCCGTCGCCATCACCAAGTTTGTGTCGGTGGGCTCGCTTGCCGCGGCCATCGGTCTCCCCATCGCCGCCTGCGCGGTCTTTCCGTACAGCAGCCTGGTCCTCAAGTTCTGCATGGCGATGATCGGCATCACCGTGGTGTGGGCCCATCGCGCGAACATCAAAAAGCTCATGACCGGTAAGGAGTCCAAGCTCTCGTTTACCAAGCGCGTCACCGAGCCCGACGATAAGTAGGAGAGAGTCATGAATGTTGCGCTGATTGGCTCCGGCTCCTGGGGAACCGCCGTCGCCGGCCTTGCCGCCGCTCGAGCCGAGCGCGTGACCATGTGGGCCCATAGCGAGCAGACGGCCGCCGGCATCAATGGCGAGCACCGCAACCCCCGCTACCTTGTGGGCTACGAGCTGCCCAGCAACGTTGTCGCCACGACGGACTTGGCCCAGGCGCTCGAAGGCGCCGAGGCCATCATCTTTGCCGTTCCTTCGACGCACCTTCGCAGCGTGTGCCACCAGGCCGCGCCCTATATCGCCGCCGATATCCAGGTGCTCTGCCTCACCAAGGGCATTGAGCCCGAGTCCGGCCTGCTCATGAGCGAGGTCATCGCCAGCGAGATCGGCAACGAGGCACGTGTTGCGGCGCTCTCGGGCCCCAACCATGCCGAGGAGATTTGCCGCGGCGGGCTTTCTGCCGCCGTCATCGCCAGCAAAGATCCGCAGGTAGGGGAGACCTTTAAGGACCTGCTCCTATCCACGGCATTCCGCATCTACCTGTCGCAGGACATAACCGGCGTCGAAGTTTGCGGCGCCATGAAAAACGTCATCGCCATCGTGTGCGGCATTTCCGCCGGCTCCGGCGCGGGCGACAACACGCTCGCCCTCATCATGACGCGAGGTCTGGCCGAGATCAGCCGACTGGTGCATGCCCGCGGCGGTCAGGCCATGACCTGCATGGGACTTGCCGGCATGGGCGACCTCATTGCCACCTGCACCTCGGAGCACTCGCGCAACCGCACCTTTGGCTACGAGTTTGCCCACGGCGTGTCACTCGACGAGTATCAGACGCGCACGCATATGGTGGTTGAGGGCGCCGTCGCGGCCCGCAGTGTCAGCGAGCTTGCCCGTTCACTGGGCGTAGACATTCCGCTCACCTTTGCCGTGGAGCAAACGCTCTACAACGGTGTTACTTTGGATAGGGCGCTCGAGATTCTTACCGATCGCGTCCCTTCTCAAGAGTTCTACGGACTCACCGACTAGCGCAGAAAGGCTTCTACCATGGGTTCCATCAAAATCGCTCCGTCCGTCCTTTCGGCTGACATGGCCAACCTCAAGGGCGAGCTCGACAAAATCGCCGGCGCCGACTTTGTGCACTTCGACGTTATGGACGGTCACTTTACCGGCAACCTCACCTTTGGCGTTGACATCCTTAAGGCCGTCAAGCGCTCCACCGATGTGCCGGTCGACGCGCACCTGATGGTGTCGAACCCCGACGAGACGGTCGATTGGTACGCCGACGCCGGTGCCGACATGATCACCGTGCACTACGAAGCTTCCACGCACCTGCACCGCACGCTCACCCATCTGCAGCAGCGCGGCGTCAAGGCTGGCGTGGTGCTCAACCCCGCCACCCCCGTGTGCGTACTCGAGAGCATCATCGACGTCGTCGATATGGTGCTGCTGATGAGCGTGAACCCCGGCTTTGGCGGCCAGAGCTTTATCCCGGGCACCATCGCAAAGATCCACGAGCTCAAGGCCATGTGCGAGCGCCACGGCGTTTCGCCCCTCATCGAGGTCGACGGCGGCATCTCTTCCAAGAACATCGCCGAGGTCGTCAAGGCCGGCGCCAACGTGCTCGTAGCCGGCTCTGCCGTATTTAAGTCCGAAGATCCCGCCGCCGAGGTTGCGCTGCTGCAGAAGCTGGGCAACGAGGCTACACAGGAGGCATAAACCCTTATGACCGCAGGTCAAAACCGCATACCCGTGAATCTTGACTATGCCGCCTCGACGCCTATGCGCGCCGAGGCGCGCCTTGCGCAGAGTGAGTACGACGATAGCGAGCTTGCAGGCGTCAACCCCAACTCGCTGCACTCGCTCGGCCGCAAGGCTGCCGCGCGTCTGGAGGTCGCTCGCCGCGAGATCGCCCGCAGCTTTGGCGCGCGCGTCCGCCCGTCCGAAATTGTACTGACCAACGGCGGCACCGAGGCAAACCAGCTGGCGCTCCTCGGACTTGCCGAGGGCGCCCGTCAGCGCGATCGTAAGCGCGACCGTGTGATCGTATCTGCCATCGAGCACGATTCGATCCTGGACAACCTGCCGCTGCTACGTGCCGCTGGCTTTACCGTCGACCTGGTGCAGCCCTGCCGCGCAGGCTACATTGAGCCTGCCGCACTGAACGACTTGCTGGGCGACGACGTGGCGCTCGTGAGCATTATGGTTGCCAACAACGAGACCGGCGTGGTGCAGCCCATCCGCGAGCTTGCCGC
>CAJKGV010000072.1:0-8939 GCA_905199455.1 Collinsella aerofaciens
GAATCGGCTAAAGTGCGATGGCGAAATTGGTTGTTTTTACAGTAGCGCTAACAAGGAACGACGCCGCCAGGATGGCCAAGGCGATACTCGCCCACGACATCTCCCCCGTATGGATCCCCTCCCCCGAGGTCGAAGGCATCAGGGACCTCGCCGGCGCCTACGACGGGGCGACCGCGCGCCTGGCGACCGCCAAGCAGCGGCTGCTCGCCTTCCTCGCAAGGCGGGGGTTCGTCTACGGCGGCACCACGCCCGCCGGCAACCCGAGGAAGTACTGGACCTACGACTTCCTGAGGTGGCTCGACAAGGTCAGGCCGGAGGACGATGGCGGGGTTCGGACGCTCGCCGCCCTGAGGAACGAGGTCGAGGCCGCGGCGGAGGCCCGGGCGGACCTGCTCTCCGAGTACGGGGCCGCCGTGGATGCCAGCCCGATCGCCGCGGAGGTGGCCGCCCTCCAGTCGATCAAGGGCTGCGCCTTCGCGCTGGCCGCGGCCTTCTCGGCCGAGGTCGGCGACTTCACGAGGTTCCGTTCCGGAAGGCAGGTCACGGCCTATTTCGGCCTCGCGCCGAGTCAGAGGTCGAGTGGCGACTCCGTGCGGCTCGGAGGCATCAGCGGTGCGGGCAACGCGCTCGTGAGGAAGCTGGCCGTTGAGGGTTCATGGTGCTACGCCGCGGCACGGCACCAGCCGAAGCTCATGCCGAGGGACACGGGCGTGCCCCTCGAGATAAGGATGCACGGGAGGAAGGGGTCCGAGCGGCTCCTGCGGCGGCGCGAGGAGATGCTCGCCCGCGGCGTGCCCGCGGCGAAGGCCAACGCGGCCACCGCGGCCGAGCTCGTGAGGTGGCTCTGGGCCCTCGGCATGATGTGCCGGGAGGGCGCGGAATAGACATAGCCCCCGTCCCGGCGAGCCGGGCGGCCTTCGGGGATACCCCCTATTTCGCTGTGCGCGCGGAGCCCTCCGCATGCGCCTCGACAGACTTGGGGAACCCCGCCGAAGGAATGGAGTGCGGGCCGACAGAACGGTATCCGCGGATATGAGACTGAGCCGAAGGCGTCGACGACATGCCGGGGGCGGACCGGGACGGGTTCAACGGCAGGCCCCGCCGACCGATTGCAAGCGGTCGGCGGGGCCATTGTGGCTCTTGACAGCGGATTGGGTCATATGAGCGAATGGCACCGCACGCGGATGCCGACAGCAAGACATCCCCCCTCAATACACCCTCATGCC
The DNA here is from genome assembly GCA_905199455.1 of Collinsella aerofaciens. GTDB lineage: Bacteria > Actinomycetota > Coriobacteriia > Coriobacteriales > Coriobacteriaceae > Collinsella > Collinsella aerofaciens_AW. The sequence continues at coordinate 1,227 of CAJKGV010000072.1, forward strand.
CATTTAAATAGCAAGGGGCCCGTATCTGTTGGGATACGGGCCCCTTTCGGCCGTGACCTATCTCAGCAACAAAGACTACTTGCAGTGAGCGCGGTAGAACTCGATCGCACTATCTTATCCGAGCCGGGGCACGTTCGCACAGCGCACGTATGACGGTTGCAAAACCACCCCATTTGAAACAAAGGCAAAAAAGTACTTGCAAAGACGCGTTCCGACATATAAGTTGATATAAGACCGCCGTTGCGGTTTTAAGTAGATCGAGCATATGAAGTTTGAGTTTTAGCGTGTAAGAGAAGGAAGATCGGCAAAGTACAACCCCAAACGTAATGACAACTTAATGAGGTAACTGCCACATGTGAGGCACCTAGGGCATTGCTGTCTCGATTTTGAGCACGATGTCTTCCGCCTTGCATGGGCCGTTCCATCCCGCCCCTGCAGCAACTGTCTCACGGGCTCATTGAAAACCGCATAGCACCCCAACGTCAGCACATCACCCACGGCAAGCACATCACTCACGACAACCAACACATCAACAAACAGCACGAACATCAACCGATTGGAGAAGCTATGACAAACCACCACGCTGAAGACGGCGATAAGAAAAGCATTCTGGATGCCCGCATTGAGCGAGCATATGCAAACGAATATGACGCCGCCTTTGCCGCCGCGACCATCAAGAACTACGCGTCGCTACCGCTCGCGACGATCTTGGCCGACCACCCTCAACTGCTGAAGCGCTGCACAAAGATCATGGGCGACCCCGACATTCGCAAGCTGACAGACCCCTATGCCCCAAAACGCGACAACGATTCGTACGTTCTTACCGTAGGCTGCCTAGCCCATATGCTTACGGCACTCGACACGAAACTCAAGCTCGAATGGAAACCCGACGAGCGTCATGAACTCGAAAGCAAGCGGAACACCCTGCACACCGCACTGTTCCTTCCGTTGGACGGCCTCAAGCGCTGCAACGTCGAGCTCAATACACAGGCGCGGCAAAAGTCCGGGACCACGGGGCAGAAAACTCCAAGACCCCATGCGGCCATCGTCGACCGCAACCGATATAACCGCGTGACCGCGCACTTTTCTGCCGAGGGAGCAACCATAAGGACGCTGATCGACCTGCTGTGCCTCCTGAGCATCAACGAGCTATTTGAGGGCTATCTCGCCCTTGTTCCCGCGACGGCACCCAAGTCGGTAGCAAAGATCATCGAGACCTGCAGACGCCAGTTTGAGCGCCATCGCAATGGCAGCGAGATGAACGCCAGCATCGCCCAGTACTACGCGGCTCATTACAAAAATGACGGATGTGCCCCTGTCGAGCATCAGCTGCGGCTCGCCTACACCACGCCCGCCGCAACGCTCCATCGCTTTGGAGCCCTTGGCGCTTGCGAGCCGCACGAACAGGCAGTCTGCCCCACAACCGAGCTCGATCTGAGGCTCAGACGAACCCTGTAGCCCGCCAGCCCCTCCGCGGGCAACAATCCTATTCCACAACACAACCAACAGAAAGGAGTCCTCATGGACACCAATCATTCCCCCATCATCAGCCCCCTCACCATGCGTGAATCCGCCCGAGGTATCACGCTCACCAGCATTTACGATGAGATGCTCGCCCGTCGCGAGCTCTCCGTCATGGGAAACATCGAAACCCCGATGGCCCACGACCTATGCCAGCAGATCCGCCTGCTCGATGCCACCGACCCCAGCCGCCCCATCACCATATTTGTCGCCAGCGCCGGCGGAAGCGTGCGATCGGGTCTTGCGATCTATGACGCCATGCGCCTCGCATCGTGCCCCATCCGCACCGTCTGCCTTGAATTCGCCGCATCCATGGGCGCCGTGATCTTTATGGGCGGCGACGATCGCCGTATGGCGCCCCATGCAGAGCTCATGATTCACGACCCGCTGATCCCCCAGGGGGCAGGCGGCTCGGCACTTGCGCTGCAGGAAACCAGCCGGCGTCTCATGCAGACCCGCAAGACCCTCACGCAAATCCTCTCGGACCGCAGCGGTCTCACGCCCAAGCGCATCCAGTCCCTCACTGCAAAAGACACCTACCTTTCGGCCGAGCGCGCCGTCGAGCTCGGCTTTGCCCACGAAATCCTCTCGACCACCAAGGAGGTCGCCCATGTCTAACCTCGCCAGCCGCCTCGCCGCATCTGAGTCCGCATCGTCCACCATCCTCGCCAAGGATCGAACGCTTTCCTGCGACACCCGCCAAACGGGACTCAACAACAACGCACTTGTGATCGGCCCCTCGGGAGCCGGCAAGACCCGAAACGTCCTCAAGCCCAACCTGCTGCAAATGAACGCAAGCTACATCGTGCTCGACACCAAAGGCACGCTCTGTCGCGAAGTGGGACCCGTGCTGGCAGCCCACGGTTACCGCGTGCAATGTCTCAACTTCGCCGACCTCAACACCGTCCCGGCCCCTGCGCCCGGCATCGAGCGCTGCGGCTACAACCCCCTGAGGCACATTCGCCGCAAGGCGGACGGCAGGCCCAACCAGCAGGACATCCTCTCGGTGGCAAAGGCCATCTGCCCCATCGAGGACAACAACCAGCCTTTTTGGGATCATGCGGCGGCAAACCTGCTGTCGTGTCTTATCGCCTACGTCACCGAACAGCTACCCGCCGACGAGCAGACGATCAGCTCGGTCATCAAGCTGATCGAGCACCTGCAGGACGGTGCCACGGGTCGATTGTTTGACGGCCTGATCACGACCGACCCCCAAAGCTATGCCCTCTCGCTATGGCGGCGCTACGCCATTACGCAAAATGCCGAGCGCATGCACGCGAGCATCGTCGGCATCCTTGCCGAAAAGGTCATGTGTCTGGGATTCGACGGTGCGGCACAGCTCTATCGTGAGTGCCATCAGGTGGACTTCGCTTCCATGGGACACACCCCCTGCGCCCTGTTTGTAACCGTGAGCGATATTGACCGCAATCTCGATCCGCTGACCGGCCTCTTTATTTCGCAGGCGTTTATGGGCCTCATTCGTGAGGCCGATAGGCAGCCCGACGGCAGCCTGCCCGTGCCCGTGCGCTTTATGCTCGATGACTTCGCAAATCTGCAGATCCCCCAGATCGACAACGTGCTCTCGATTATCCGAAGCCGCAACATCTGGGCAACGCTGCTGCTGCAGTCGACCAACCAGCTCGATGCGCTCTATGGCGAGGCACGCGCACGCTCCATCATGGGCAACTGCGACACGCATCTGGTGCTGGCGTTCCAGGATCCCGAGAGTGCCCGGGTGTTTTCCGACCGCGCCGACGCGCTGCCCAGCACGCTCATGGCGACGCCGATTGATCGCTCGTGGCTCTTTGTACGCGGTCGCACTCCCGAACAGGTCGAGCGCTTTAGGCTCGAAGACCATCCGCTCTACGGGGAGCTGCCCGAGGCGCAGCGAGGCCATGCGGAGGCCGAGATCTAGGCGCAGGGTTCTCGCAGCGCGCGGCGCCCCGGCGATGTTCCACAAAGGCCGTGCGCCCCGGGACCACGGCAAAGCAAAGGGGCCCGCATCCGATAGGATACGGGCCCCTGACTATAAGACGCGATGCGTTAACAGCAGCGACTACTTGCGATGTGCGCGATAGAACTCGATGAGCGCCTGGGTCGAAGCGTCCTGCTCGGCCTTGGCGGTGTCGTCGTGGAAGGCCGGGGTGATCTGCTTGGCAAGCTGCTTGCCCAGCTCGACGCCCCACTGATCGTAGGAGTCGATGCCCCAGACCGTGCCCTCGACAAACGTGATGTGCTCGTACAGGGCGATGAGCTCGCCGAGTGCGAACGGGGTCAACGTGTCGCCAAAGATCGAGGTCGTCGGACGGTTGCCCTCAAAGCAGCGGGCCGGGACGATCTGCTCGGGCGTGCCCTCGGCGCGCACCTCATCGGCCGTCTTACCAAAGGCGAGCGCCTTGGTCTGGGCCAGGAAGTTGCCCAGGAACAGCTCGTGCACGTCCTGGCCGCTGTCGGTCGCAGGGTTGGCGGTATTGGCGAAGGCAATGAAATCGGCCGGAACCACCACGGTGCCCTGGTGCAGCAGCTGGTAGAAGGCGTGCTGACCGTTGGTGCCGGGCTCGCCCCAGAAGATCTCACCGGTGTCGGAGGTCACGGCGCTGCCGTCCCAGCGGACATGCTTGCCGTTGGACTCCATGGTGAGCTGCTGCAGGTAGGCCGGGAAACGATGCAGGTACTGGCAGTACGGCAGCACGGCGTGGCTCTTGGAACCGAAGAAGTTGACGTACCAGACGTTGAGCAGGCCCATCAGCGCAACGGCATTGTTCTCGAGCGGCGTGTTGCAGAAGTACTCGTCGATAGCGTGGAAGCCCTCGAGGAACTGCTGGAAGCGCTCGGGACCGAGCACGACGATCAGCGACAGGCCCACGGCGGAGTCGACGGAGTAGCGGCCGCCGACCCAGTTCCAGAAGCCGAAGGCGTTGGCGGGGTCGATACCGAAGGCCTCAACCTTCTCGAGTGCGGTGGAAACGGCGACGAAGTGCTTTGCCACGGCCTCGGCGTTCTGCTCATCGGAGCCGTCGATGGCGCCCTGGGCCTTGAGCTGCTCGAGCATCCAGGTCTTGACCTCGCGGGCGTTGGTGAGGGTCTCGAGCGTGGTGAAGGTCTTGGAGACGATAATCACGAGCGTGGTCTCGGGATCCAGGCCCTTAAGCTTCTCGGCCTGGTCGTTGGGGTCGATGTTGGAGATATAGCGGCAGTCGATACCGGCGTCGGCATAGGGACGCAGAGCCTCGTAGGCCATGACCGGGCCCAGATCGGAGCCGCCGATGCCGATGGACACCAGGTGCTCGATCTTCTTGCCGGTAACGCCCTTCCACTCACCGGAGCGCACGCGCTCGGCGAAGGCATACATGCGGTCGAGGACCTCGTGCACGTCGGCGACGACATCCTGGCCGTCGACGATGAGCTGGCCCCTCTCGGTTGCGGGGCGGCGAAGCGCGGTGTGCAGGACGGCGCGGTCCTCGGTGGTGTTAATGTGCTCGCCGGAGAACATGGCGTCGCGGCGCTCCTCGAGCTTCACCTCGCGGGCAAGATCGCACAGCAGCTTGACGGTCTCATCGGTCACCAGGTTCTTCGACAGATCGAAGTGCAGGTCACCGGCGTCAAAGCTCAGCTTGTTCACGCGCTCGGCATCGGCAGCGAACCAGGCCTTGAGGTCGATACCATCGGCCTCGAGCTTCTCCTGATGAGCCTCGAGTGCCTTCCAAGCGGCAGTCGACGTAGCATCGATAGGTGCGGCAACAGTTGCCATAGAGTCCTCCTCAGCATACGGGCGCACGCCTCCATGCGCCCGGACATTCAGATGCCACTATTCTAGCGCAGGTCAAGACTACAATCAGCGAGCGTTGCCAATCGGCCCCCAAACGGCAACCGATCAAAAAGGGACAGGCTTATTTTGGCAGGTCAAACGCTTTACCAACCAAAAATAACCCGTCCTTTTATGGCAAATATTAGGCCGCGGCGCAGACGCTACCGAGTAACTCACGCAGAGGAGACCCGATGCCCTCCAGCAGTTCGGGCGCGATGATGGCAAAAACGGGAACCTCGCCGGCCCCCACGATGGCAGGCACCTTGCCCTCCGAGACGATACATCCATAAGGGACAAAACCGTCTTCGCCGACATCGAGCGCCGCCATGCGACGGGCGAGCTCGCGCGCAAAGCCGGCAGTATCGGCATCGCCAATCGCCAGGACAAAGTCCACGCCTTCGTCGGTCGCCAGGGCTACGGCCTCATCGACCAAATCGTCTCCCCCATCGCCCCCGACCAAGCCGCAGCGAAAAAGCACGCGTTCGAGCAGAGCTCGATCAAGCGAGCCGAGCGCCGCCGAGACGAGCTCATCGTGCGTATGTTTGTCACCGCCCAACACGACCAGCGCCTTGGTGCCACCGTAGTGAGCGACCAATCGTCCGCACCAGCGAGCCACGTCTCCATCCGCAACAAGGCGCGTCGGCATACCAAACCCATAATTGACCATCTTTTCCACAACCCTTCCGTGCGTATAGGCGGTATCAATCGTTAGGCTCATGCTACGAAGCGAGGTTTTCCGAGCTGTTTCGCACTCTTTAGAGCTGCGTTAAAACCCGATCCAACCGCACGACCATACCTACCAAAACAAACCAGTCCCTTTTTGACAGGTTTTGACGACGTCCGGACGAGCGGGTATTATCGAACAGGTATTCGATAAGAACATGTGTTTGATGAAAGGACACGGATGGCGCACGAGCAGCACACCTATATCTGCATCGACCTCAAGACGTTTTATGCCAGCGTCGAGTGCGTCGACCGTGGGCTCGATCCGCTCACCACCAACCTGGTCGTTGCCGACGAATCGCGCGGGCGCACGACCATCTGCCTCGCCATCACGCAGGCCATGAAGGACTTAGGGATTCACAATCGCTGCCGCCTATTCGAGGTTCCCGATGGCATCGACTACATCACGGCCGTACCGCGCATGCAGCACTATATGGAGGTGTCGGCGCAAATCTACGGCATCTATCTGGAATACGTAAGTCCGCAAGACATTCACGTCTATTCAATCGATGAATGCTTTATCGACGTGACGCCCTATCTGGACCTCTATCACACAGATGCGGAAGGGTTCGCCTGCACGCTGCGCGACGAGGTCCTCGCGCGCACCGGCATCACGGCGACGGTCGGCATCGGCCCCAACCTATTCCAGGCCAAGGTAGCGCTCGACATTACCGCCAAGCACGTACCCAGCCGCATCGGCATACTCGACGACGAGACCTTTCGCAAGGAGATCTGGCCCCATCGTCCCATCACCGATATCTGGGGCATCGGTCCCGGCGTGGCAGCCCGCCTCGAGAAATACGGCGTCTACGATCTGATGGGCGTCGCGGCGCTCGACGAAAACCTGCTTTACGACGAGCTCGGCGTCAATGCCGAATATCTCATCGACCATGCCTTCGGGCGCGAGCCGACAACCATCGCCGATATCCAAGCCTATCGCCCGCAAGCAACTTCGACCACCACAGGACAGGTGCTCTCGAAGGGTTATGCCTACGAACAGGCCTATACCGTCTTGCGCGAGATGGTCGACAACGCCGTTTTAGACTTGGTCGATAAGCACGTGGTCTGCGACAGCATCTCGCTCTTTGTGGGCTACGCGAGCGAACGCGCCGACATACGCCGCCTCGACGCCAGCGGTACAGCGCAGTATGTGGACGGATGCGGGCACCTGCGCTCGAGCACATCGAGTATCGAACCCACCGCAACCGCCGGCCCCGAGCTCGCGCCCCGTGCGCCCAAGCCCGTCCAGCGCGATGACGAACGGCGTCGCCTGGTGCGCGAAGCGCAGGCAATCGATGGCATCTTTGTGGGAGAGCATGGCGGCAAACCGCGCGGTGGCTATGCCGCACTCTTTGCGCACTCTAACGCCTCGCGAAAGCTGAGCGAGCGTACCAATTCGTTTAAGAAGATCATGGGCTATTTCGATGAGCTCTGGGCGCATACTGTCGATCCCAAACGACCAGTCAAGCGCATCAACCTGGGATTTGGCAACCTCATGCCCGAGGAATTTGCCACCATCGATCTGTTCAGCGATATCGAGGCCGATGAGCGCGAGCGCGACCTGGCGCGCGCCGTCCTGGCCGTGAAAGGCAAGTACGGCAAGAACGCGCTCGTCAAGGGATTAAGCTTTACCGCCGGCGCCACCGCGCGCGAACGCAACG
>CAJKGV010000073.1:0-8783 GCA_905199455.1 Collinsella aerofaciens
AGCGCTATGCGAGCGTGACCAGCTGGCTGCGAACCGGCGATATGTTCAATGCCGATTTTGCCTATCACGAGGTGCCTATCGAGCGCGATCCCATCGACTTGGAGGCGTATCGCGCCTGCCCCATGCGATTTACGTGCGTGTGTACCGATATCGAGACGGGCAAGGCCGTCTACCACGATCTACCGTATGGCGACGAGCGCGATATCGAGTGGATCCGGGCGTCGTCTGCCATTCCTGTGGCGACGCGTCCCGTTGCTATTGACGGGCATAAGTATCTGGATGGTGGCGTGGCTGATTCTATTCCCAGCGCATGGCTGTTTGCGCAGGGGTATGACCGCAATATCGTGGTACTCACGCAGCCGGCGGGCTTTGTGAAGCAGCCCAACAGCGTGATGCCCATGCTGCGGCGCGTGTTCCGTCACTATCCGGAGTTTGTTGCAGCGCTTGAGCATCGGCATGAGGTCTACAATGCCACGCTCGATGACCTGGCACGTCGAGAGGCTGCCGGGGAAATCTTTGTGGTGCGGCCGAGCGAATCGGTGAAGGTGCCGTCGCTGTGCCGCGAACCGGATGAGCTCGAGCGCATCTACCAGGTCGGCCGCCACGATGCAGAGGCGACTTTGCCGGCGTTGGAAGCGTATCTGGCGGGGTAAGGGTCGCATACGGAAAGCGCATCCCGGAATGGAGGCCCAAACTGGGATGCGCTTTCCATTGCTGAAGATATGAGGCTGCGAATCAGCTGTTCGGCCTATGCCTATGCCTGCTGCCAGGTGTCGACAAGCTCCTTGGCTGCGGCATGGGGGTCGTCGGCGCTGCAGACGGCGCTTACCACAAAGAAGCCGTCGACGCCGGTGGCCTTAAGCTGCGGCAAGTCGGCCGTCTTAACGCCGCCGCCCACCACGATGGGCACGGGGCTTGCCGCGTGGAGTGCGGCAAGGTCCTCAAAGCTCTTGGTGATGATGGAGCCATCGGCTGCGCGTCCGCAGTCGCGCTTGGTCTCGGTCTCGTGGAGCGGGCCGATGCCCAGGTAGTCGACCAGACTCATGTCGGCGGTCTTGACGTACTCGAGCATTTCCTCGCAACGGGCCGAAAGGCCCACGATGGCGTCGGGGCCCAGCAGCTTGCGACAGACCTCGACGGGAATATCGCTCTGGCCCACGTGCACGCCGTCGACCGCAATGCCCTGCTCGCGTGCGGCGAGTACGCAGTCAAGGCGGTCATCGATCAGCAAGGCGACCTGACCGGTCTTGCCGGCCTGTGCGATTGCCTGCGCGGCGTCGCCGGTCAGCGCAATGATCTCGCGGGCGCTTGCCACCTTGGAGCGCACCTGAATGCAGGTAAAGCCGGCGTCGAGCGCCTGGGCCACCACATCGCCCACGGGGCGTCCGAGGGTGTTTTCGGGGCCGAGCACCAGATAGGCCGAGATATCAAGGTTGTCGCGGATGCTCATCGTGCTTCCTCCTGCTTTTTGATCTGCGCTTCCATGCGCTTGAGTTTGCCGGTCATGGTGTCGGTAAATCCAGGTCGAATATCGGCTTTGAGCACGACTTCGGTTCGGATGCCCTTGTTCGCTAACACAAAGGTCGCGTCGCGCACGACCTGCATGACCTCGTCCCAGTCGCCCTCGATCTCGGTGAACATCGAGGTGGTGCGGTTGGGAAGGCCGCTCTCGCGAATGACGCGCACGACCTCGGCGACCTCGGCGGACAGTTCATCGCCGGTGCCGCACGGGGCGATGGCCACAGCGACGAGCGTGTTCATGCCGGCATTGGTTGCGGGCTCGGACATGGCTTATGCCTCCTCGAGCTCGAGTTGGTTATCGGCGATGTCTTGGGCGGTTGCGCGGTAGAGCTCGTCGATAAAGGCGACCTTAAAGCTTGCCGGGGCATCGGCGACGGCGGCGGCACGCGTGCCGGCGACGTTGTAGACGGCGGTACCGCAGACGGCTGCCGTAAACGGATCGGCAGCGCAGGCGTACACGGCCAGCACGCCGCCCTGCGAGCAACCGCAGCCGGTAATCTTGGACATGAGCGGGCTGCCGCCGTGGGATTTGGCCACGGTCGTGCCGTCGGTAATCAGGTCGACTTCGCCCGAGACCACAACGGCGCCGCCGGTGTAGCGAGCGAGCGCCACGGCGGCATCGCGGGCGGCGTCGACCGTGTCGGTGGTATCGACACCACGTACGCGGCTCAGATCGGCCGACTCGCCCTCAAGACCCCACAGGCCGGAGAGTGCGATGATCTCGGAGGCGTTGCCGCGTACGATGGCGGGCTTGTACTGCTTGAGCTCGTTTACCAGCTGGGTGCGCAGGCTACCGATGCCCAGACCCACCGGATCGAGCACCCAGGGCTTGCCGGCGTCGTGTGCCGCCTTGGCCGCGCGGGGAATCGTCTGCTCGTAGATGGGGAAGAGCGTGCCCATGTTGAGATAGATGGCGGCGCCGCCGGCAACGAGCGCCTCGCCCTCGTCGGGCAGATAGACCATGGCGGCCGAACCGCCCACGGCGAGCTGCGCGTTGGCGACAAAGTCGATCGTCACCGTGTTGGTGATGGAGCCGGCCATCGGATTGGTGGCTCGAATCTCCTCTACGGCCTTGACCATATGTTGCTTAAGCTGTTCCGAATCAATCACTGCACATGCCTCCTTGGCATAGAAAAGGGGCGCTGTGCATAGACAGCGCCCCTGTAAAGGCGGCATGCTCCCTACGCCAGCATTAACTGACAGGTTCAAAGGATTGGGCCCTATGCCCTCTCAGCCTTGTGGTTTGCACCGCCGGCACTCCCGCATCGAATCTGTTGTTCCCTATACTAGCGCACCTGCCAATATGGGACAGGTTTATTTTGGCAGGTGGCAACAGGGGCGCTGCATTTTCCCAGATAAAACCTGCCAAAATAAACCTGTCCCTTATTGGCAGGTCGTTACAATAGACGGGATAAAGAATGACCGAGGGGACCTTATGATCAAACTTGTGCTGACCGATATGGACGATACGCTGATTCCTGCTGGACACGATGTCGCCGGCGACTGCGCCATCGAGGGCATTCATGCCATGCAGGCGGCGGGCCTGCATTTTGGCCCGGTTTCGGGTCGCCAGCCGTCCGCGATGAGCTGGATGTTCCGCAATCGCTCCGAGTGCTTCTCGACCGGTGCGTTTTGCAACGGCCAGGTGATGTTTGTCGATGGCGAGGCGGTTGCCTCGCGCGCAACTGATAACGATGCCCTTATGCGCCTGGCCGACTACCTGGAGCAAGAGACCGACGATACCTATTTGAAGGTCTACCGTCTGGGTGATGACTTTTGGGACAACGACGCCTATTGCGTGACAAGCGATCCCGAGCGTGTGCGTCGCGCCATGGAGTCAGGCGGCAACGCGTGGCTCAAGGGCGAAGAGGCTCCCTGTCGCCCTGTCGTTGACGATGCCCCGGTATACAAGGCGAATATCTGGAGTGCCCGTTCGCGCGAGGAGCTCGCCGAGCTGCGCGAGCGTGTTGCCGCCGAGGTGCCGGAGCTCTCGCTCGTGTTTCCCAACAACCGCGTGCGCCTGTTCGACGTTCTTCCGACCGGCTGGGACAAGGGCTGTGCTGCGCTGGAGCTGGCGCGCGCTTTGGGCCTGACGCCCGACGAGGTGGCCGTATTCGGCGATTCCGATAACGATTTGCCCATGATCGATGCCGTTCCCAATTCCGTTGCAGTCGCCAATGCCAACGAGGCCGTCACGGCTGCCGCGCGCTGGCATATCGGCGCTGCGGCAGATGATGCGGTTGCCGGGGCTCTGCATCAGATTGCCGCCTGCGCCGCGACGGGGGAGATGCCGTCGTTTATGCGTCAGATGGACGCGACGGGTTTCGACGTCACGAACGTCTAGGGAGAAAGCCATGAAGCTCCAGCAGCTCAGATATGTCGTCAAAGTTGCCGAATGCGGCAGCATCACCGAGGCCTCGCGCCGGCTCTTTGTGTCGCAGCCTTCGATTACCGCGTCAATTCGCGATCTCGAAAACGAGATGGGTGTACACATCTTTGAGCGCACCAACAAGGGCGTCATTGTGTCCGAGGAAGGCGAGACCTTCTTGGGCTACGCGCGCCAGGTGCTCGACCAGGCCGACCTGCTCGAGGGCAAGTACAAAGGCACGTCCGAGCAGGTGCCGCACTTTAGTGTGAGCTGCCAGCATTATTCCTTTGCCGTTAATGCATTTGTCGATGTGATCCGCGAGTTCGATGCCGCGCGCTACGACTTTACCCTGCGCGAGGAGCAGACCCACGAGATTATCGAGGACGTCGCGCATATGAAAAGCGAGCTCGGCATCCTGTATCTGTCGGAGCACAATCGCGAGGTCATCGAGCGCATGCTGGCGGCCAACGAGCTCGTATTCGAAGGACTCTTCTGCGCTACGCCGCATGTCTTTGTGTGCTCCGACCATCCGCTGGCGGGTCGCTCGAGTGTGACGCTCGAGGACTTGGAAGACTACCCGTTCCTGTCCTATGAGCAGGGCAGCTACAACTCGTTTTACTATTCCGAGGAGCTGACCTCGACCTTTGAGCGCCGCAAGAATATCCGCGTGCGCGACCGTGCGACGCTGTTCAACCTAGCTATGGGCCTTAACGGTTACACGGTGTGTTCGGGCGTGATCAGCCATGAACTTAACGGCCCCGGCATTATCTCCATTCCGCTCGATGTAGACGAGTACATGGAGATCGGCATCATCACGCGCAAGAACACGACACTTACGCGCTACGGGCAGGCCTATATCGAAGCGATTCGTCAGCACATCTAGACTGCTGCGTTCTGCACGGGTCAAATCTCTTTATGGCAGTCCCAACTAATATAGGAAGCATCTATATCAAACTGTTATAAACGCATATTTTACGATGTCCATATGAGCGCTCATACTCTGTCCCAGTAAAGCAACCAATGCAAAGGGAGATATCTATGAGCACTTCGATTCAACCGAACGCGCCGTTTCGTGCCGATATCGTCGGCAGTTTTCTTCGTCCGCAGGCTGTAAAGGACGCCCGTGCCGCCTATGTCGCGGGTAAACTCGACGCTTCCGGCCTTAAGGCCGTCGAGGACGAGGCCATCCGCGACTTAGTGGCCAAGCAGAAGGCTGCCGGCCTGCAGGTGATTACCGATGGCGAGTTCCGCCGCAGCTACTGGCACCTCGATTTTATGTGGGGCCTCAACGGCATTGAGCGCCGCGCCTCGCGCACGGGCTACATGTTCCACGATGAGGAGACTACCGCCGACACCGCCGTGGTAACCGGTCCCATTAGCGGTGAGAATCATCCGTTCGTCGAGCACTTCAAATTTATCAAGTCGCTCGAGGGAGAGGGCCAGGTCGCGCGCCAGACCATTCCGGCGCCGATCCAGACGTTCTCCGAAGTCACACTCGACCGCTGCGATGGCCAGCAGGAGAGTCTGCACGCCGTCTACAAGACCGACGAAGAACTCGTCGATGCCATTGCCGCAGCATACCGCACCGTGATTGCTGACCTGTATGCCGCGGGCTGCCGCAACATCCAGTTTGATGACTGCACCTGGGGCATCTACTGCGATACCGATTTTGTTGCCAAAACCGGCATGAGCCCGGTCGACCTGCAAAAGGTAAGCGAGCTGGGCGTGGCGCTCAACAATGCCGCCATCGAGGGCAAGCCCGACGATCTGGTTATCAACACGCATGTATGCCGCGGCAACTACCACTCCACCTACGCTTTTGAGGGCGGCTACGACCCCATCGCGCCGTACCTGTTTGCGCATGAGGACGTTGACGCGTTCTATCTGGAGTTCGACACGCCCCGCGCCGGTGGTTTTGAGCCGCTCAAGTACGTTGCTCCCGGCAAGAAGGTCGTGCTGGGCTTGGTGACCACCAAGGCGGCAGAGCTCGAGAACGAGGATGTTATCGTCGAGCGCATCCGCGAGGCGGCAAAGTACGTGCCGCTCGAGAACCTGTATCTGTCTCCGCAGTGTGGCTTTGCCAGCTGCGAGATTGGCAATAAGCTGACCGAGGACGAGCAGTGGGCAAAGATTGCGCTGGTCAGGCGTATTGCCGAGCGCGTTTGGAAATAGCGCTAGCGTTTGCAGGTGGCGGCGCGTGCGAGGTACTGCATATCGCGTACAATGGTTCGGATCGTATCGTTCGGGCAGGTTATCCGATATGCCTGATCGCCCTTCCATTCGAAAGGACTTCCATGTCCCAGTCTTCGATGCCCGCCGTCACCGATGCCATCTACGATGCATCGTCGCTCGGCCGTCCGCGCATGTTTGTGTTGGGTTTGCAACACATGTTTGCGATGTTCGGAGCCACGGTGCTCGTGCCCGTGCTCACCGGCCTTTCTGTTTCGGCGACGCTTCTGTTCGCCGGCATCGGCACGCTGCTGTTTCATTTTCTATCGCGCGGTAAGGTGCCCGCGTTCCTGGGCTCCTCATTTGCCTTTATCGCGGGTTATGCCGCCATTGCGCCCAACGGCGAGGCCGAGCTTTTGCCCTACGCTTGCCTGGGCGTAGCTTGTGCCGGCCTGCTCTATCCGGTGCTTGCGGCCCTGTTCCGCGCCTTTGGCGCCAAGCGTGTCATGCGTTTCTTCCCGCCGGTGGTGACTGGCCCCATCGTCATTTCCATCGGCTTGATCCTGGCAAGCTCTGCCATTGCTAACTGCCAGACCAACTGGCTTGTCGCCGTTATCGCTGTGGCCGTGATCATCATCTGCAACATCTGGGGCCGCGGCATGGTCAAGATCGTGCCGATTCTGCTGGGCGTTGTGGTGAGCTATGCCGTTGCGGCCGCGCTGGGCGAGGTCGACTTCTCTGGCGTCGCAGCCGCCCCCTGGGTTGGCTTGCCCGTCGTGTGGGACAACACCGTGTTTGCGCTCTTTGGACCGCAGTTCGATAGCAGTCTTGCCACGACGGCCATCATCACCATCATGCCGCTGGCCTTTGCAACTATGATCGAGCATATCGGCGATATCTCCGCCATCGGATCGACTTGTGAGCGCAACTACATTGCCGATCCCGGCCTGCACCGTACCCTGCTCGGCGATGGCCTGGCGACCATCTTGGCATCGCTCTTTGGCGCTCCTGCCAATACGACGTATGGCGAGAACACCGGCGTGCTTGCCTTGACGCGTGTGTTCGACCCGCGTGTGATTCGCATTGCCGCCTGCTGCGCCATTGTGCTTTCGTTCTGCCCCAAGTTTGCTGCGGTGATTGCCGCCATGCCGGCATGCGTTATCGGCGGTGTGTCGCTCGTGCTCTACGGCATGATCAGCGCCGTTGGTGTACGTAACCTCATCGAGAACCAGGTTGATTTCCAGAACAACCGCAACGTGCTGGTGGCGGCTCTGGTGCTCGTGCTTTCGCTCGGCATTGCCTACAGTACCGCCGGTGCCATCGTGCTGGAGCTGGGCGGCGTGACGATTTCGCTTTCGGGCCTTGCCGTGGGCTCGCTGGTGGGCATTGTGCTCAACGCCATCCTGCCCGGTAACGACTTTGAGTTCGATACTTCCGAGCTTGAGGAGACTGCTGAATAGCAGCTGCGTTCAGCCAAATTAAAAATGGCGTCCATGCGTATGTACGCGTGGATGCCATTTTTAATGCGTCAGTATCCAGTGGATGCCGCGTGCCATGCGCAGGTCAGTTTGGGTAAAGTGATTGCCGGGGTTGAGCTCCAGCGTTGTTGGAATGTCACGCTCGATAAACAGCTCTTCCATCGCGCGCGTATCGTCGAGTACGTGCCGCATCATGCGGTTGGGCGTCTTGGTTTCCTTTTTGCCGAGTGACAGATAGACGGCGTCGGGCGTAGCTGCCATCGTGCGCTCGCGCGCGTAGTCGATAAAGCCGGGGAACCACAGCGACCCCGATGCACTCGCCGCGCGCTCAAAGACATCTGTTTGCCAAAGTGCCCACAGTGCAAAAAGACCCGCCAACGAGTAGCCGGCAACGCCGCGCCAGGTGGGCGGTTGCGGGAGCGATGATTCGGCCTCTGGGATTATCTGCTTCAACAACTCGTCAAGAAAACCAGCGGCCTGTCCACCAAAGGGCTCGGCATCGCGCACGGTACCGTCGCATACCCAGGGGCTCAGCTCGCGATTCCAGTTGAGGCTGCCAATGCCGACAAGCGTGAAGGGCGGGCAGTTGAGCTCTCGGCAGCGTTCATAAACCTCCGTGCCGTCGCCCATGACCACGGGAAGATAGATGACTGGTGCGCTTTCGGCATGCTGTGCATGAACGGTTATCTGCTTTTGATGCGCTTCCATGACGGGCTTCTCTCGGCGTTGTGATATCGACGGCCCCCATTGTCGCACGCCGGCTCATGCAGGTTGGGCTAGACCAAAGACAATCTCGTGCATACCCTGCGGACGCATATGGAAAACGCCACCGCCGGAGGGGAGCTCGGCGGTGGCGTTGTTAAACGGTGCTGGGACTCGGGGCCTTCGCGGGAGCTGCCATGTGCGCAGAGGCGTCTAAGAGCGCTTGCGGCTCGCCATGGTGCCTGCGGCGATAGCGGCTGTTCCCGCAAGGACGGTTGCCACGATGGCCGCACCCGAGGTGTCGCCGGTTGCCGCGAGCACGCCGGTAGTCTTGGCTTTCGTGATTGAAGCCGCAACGGCCTTGGTCGGCTTTGAGCACTCAGGCTTGGGGTTCTGCTTGGACTCCGCGGGCTTGCTTTCTGCGGGCTTGGTCTCGTCGGGCTTGGGGTCTTCCGGCTTGGCTACCTCGGGAGGTGCGATGACCATGCTCTTGGCGACAGCTTCGTTATAGGGGGAGTCGATCACAGCGTCGCCCGTGCCGATGG
>CAJKGV010000074.1:0-8725 GCA_905199455.1 Collinsella aerofaciens
CGCATGAGCGAGGCTGGGGTCTCGGCCATCTCGTGGCGGCAGGCGATAATCGTGGCGCCCACCACGCCCACGGCAAACAGCGCCACCGAGACGATTGAGGACACGATGTCGTACGAAAGCAGCATCTGGGGCAGTGAGTACATGTCGTCGAACACCGTGAACAGGAACAGTGGTAGGCCCACAAATCCGACAATGTTGCCAAGCACGCCGCCGATCAGACAAGCCCACAGTGAATAGTTCACGTATTTGGACAGGATACGCCCGCGTGAATAGCCGAGCGCCTTGTACAGACCAATGAGCGTGCGCTCCTCCTCGACCATGCGCGTGGCGGTGGTAAGGCTAATGAGCACGGCGACGACAAAGAAGATGAATGGGAAAACCGTGGCGATGGCTTCGATCGAAGAGCTGTCGCTCTCCACGCTCGAGTAGCTTGTGATGCTATCGCGGTCCTGGATGTACCAAGTGCATTCGCCCAGATCGGAAAGCTCGGTACGGGCATCGGCAAATTGCTGGTCGGCGGCTGCGCGGCGCTGGTTCAAATCGGCCTGTGCCTGAACGCGCTCCTCGCTGCCCTCGGCCATGCGATTGATGTTGTCCTGCTCAACCCCAAAGAGCATATTCGCCTGGCGCTCGGCCGCATCCAAGCTTGCCGGTGTGTCGACCGTCAGTTCCTGAACACGCGCCTTCTCGCGCTCGTCGCGGATCTCCTCGATATTACTCTTGACCTCGTTGATCTTTGTCGTGTAGGCATCGGAATAGGAGTTGAGGCTCTTGGCTCCCTCGACGATCACGTGGACGGCGGAGTAGGAGGAAGATGTCGCGGCATCCTCGCTCACATAGAACCTATAGTCCGCAGCCGAAGCAGCGCGAAAGTCGTTGACGGTCGAGTCGGAGCTCACATCAGTGGGGTCGAGGACCTCGGCCGTAATGGTGTAATCGCCCGCGGCAAACTGGTCCTTAGCGCTTTGGTTCGACGAGCTCGCGTCATTGGCGGCAAAGCTCACGGTATCGCCGAGCTTTTTGCCCGAAGCCTTCAGGAACTTCGATGTCACCGCAACCTCATCGGCGCTCTCGGGCAAATCGCCGTTCACGAGCACCGGCTGATCGATGTTCTCCTTGGAGAGACTTTGCACGACCACGCGCTCGCGCGTTGTGCCCACGGCGGTGTAGGCGGTCTCGGTGTAGATGCCCTCGGCCGTCTCGACGCCGTCGACCTCTTGGATAGCCGAAAGATCGTCGCGCGTAAAGCCATAGGTCGACTGCACGTTAA
Organism: Collinsella aerofaciens; assembly: GCA_905199455.1. Taxonomy (GTDB): domain Bacteria; phylum Actinomycetota; class Coriobacteriia; order Coriobacteriales; family Coriobacteriaceae; genus Collinsella; species Collinsella aerofaciens_AW. The sequence goes on from CAJKGV010000074.1 coordinate 1,271, forward strand.
TGTCATAGACACTCTGCTGGTCAAAGTAGGCGTCAACCGAATCGCGCAGATCCTCGCAGCCCGCCTTAAGGCCGCACATCACGCTCACGCCAAGCGCGGTGATGACCACGATTGACAAGAAGCGCTTAAGACTGCCTCGGATTGTGCGGTAAATGCCACGGCGAAAAATCGTCGGGACCATATCGTTTGAGCTTTGAGCAGTGCGGTAGGTCGCGAACTCCCAGTCGCGGTCTGCGTGCTCCGTATCGTGGTTTTGGCTGTTTTGGCGATCTTGGTCCATGGGCGCTACCACTCGATCGTCTCGATAGGCACGGGATTTTGCTGGACCGTCTCGCTCTCCACGCGGCCGCTCTTAAAGCGGATCAGGCGATCGGCCATGGGCGCCAGCGCGGAGTTATGGGTGATGATGATGACCGTGATGCCCTGCTTGCGACAGGTGTCCTGTAGCAGCTGCAAGATCTGCTTGCCGGTTTTGTAGTCGAGTGCGCCCGTGGGCTCGTCGCACAGGAGCAGCTTGGGGTTCTTGGCCAGCGCGCGGGCGATGGACACACGCTGCTGCTCGCCGCCCGAAAGCTGCGCCGGAAAGTTAGCAAGACGGTCGCCCAGGCCAACCTGACGAAGCGTTTGCTCGGCATCGAGCGAATCGGGGCAAATCTGCGCCGCAAGCTCGACATTTTCGAGCGCCGTCAGGTTGGGGACCAGATTGTAGAACTGGAAGACAAAGCCGACGTCGGCACGGCGGTATTCCACGAGCTGCGCCTCGTTGGCAGAGCTCACGTCGCGCCCGTCCACCGTCACAGTGCCGGAGGTTACCGTATCCATGCCACCCAGGATGTTGAGCGCCGTAGTCTTGCCGGCACCCGAGGCGCCCAGGATAATGGCGAGCTCGCCGCGCTCAACGGTAAAGCTCGCGCCGTCGAGCGCGTGAATGCGGGCATCGCCCTCGCCGTACGCCTTGATGACGTCTTTGAATTCGATATAAGCCATCGATTAATTCCCATCTGGTCGGATAACTCCTTAGTATTACCCATTTCGCACCGACCAAAAAGGGACAGGTTCATTTTGGCAGGTTTTAGAGGCGGACGGTGAAGGTGATCTGGTTGCCGTGGCCGCAGACAGAAGCGCTCCCGCCATGGGCTTCGGCGATGGCACGCACCACGGATAGGCCCACGCCCGAGCCACCTGTCTTGGAGCTGCGCGAGACATCTGCGCGGTAGAAGCGGTCGAATAGTCGGTCCAGGTCACCCTCGGGCAGCTCGTCCACGGCGTTCGAAACGACAAGCTCGGTGACGCCCTTACCCTGACCGCGCGAGACGACACGCAGGATCAACTCAATTACACTGCCCTCACTCGCATAGCGCGTGGCGTTATCCAGCAGCAACTCAACCACCTGCGCCACCGCTGCAGCGTCGGCATGGGCCCGCACACCGCTCGCGATCGACGTCGACAGACGCTTGCCACGCGAAACCGCCACCGATTCAAACGGCGCCGCAGCCTTGTCCACGGCCTCCGAAAGATCGATCGATGTCATGGTAAAGCCCGCCGAGCCCTCGTCCATACGTGCCAAAAACACCAGACGCTCCGTGAGCGCCGTCAACCGCGCAACCTGCTCGTGGATGCTCTGCGTCCACTCGCTCTCGCCGCTCTCGATTTCCTGCACCTCGTTAGCGGCATCAATCACGGCCAGCGGCGTCTTGATCTCGTGGCTCGCGTCGGTAATGAAGCGCTTCTGTTTGCTATAACTCTCGACCATCGGCCGAATTACAGCACCCGAGGCCACCATCACAATCGCCAATACCGCCAGCCAGCCAATGCAGCTGATGGCCACGCTCGCACTTAAAAACGAATGGAAGCTTGTGAGCTCGCGTGAACAGTCGACGAATACATAGGTTGTCTCGTCGCCCTGAACCGTAACCGTATAGCGGTAGTTACCAGAAAAGCCCGAGGTCAAACCCTTGGAATACAGTCCTGCAGCGATGCGGGCGGCACGCTTGGCGCCCACCGCGGCAATGCGGGCCGTATTGACATCGGTCACCTGTCCACCGGCAATCGACACCGTAAAGTAGCGCGTGTCGAAGGGAGACTCCGCCGTCATGCCTTCAAAATGCCCATCGCGAACGGCCGCCCGGTTACCGGTAGCAACCTTGCCGGCAACCGCATCCTGACCGGGACCGGTCTTAGGCTCGTCCTCCCCATCAATGCCATCCTTGCCCGCCAGGATATAGTCCAGGCGAGCGTCGGCCATTTTACAGACATGCGAATAATTGACGACGTTGATGCCGGCAATAATGAGCGTAAGCACGGCGGTCACGGCACCCATGGCAACCAGGATGAACTTACGACGCAGACGACGTCCCATTGCACTGGCAGCATCGGCGCGCCCCGGATTACCCGAGTCTGCGCCCATGCCGAGCTTTGCCGCCATGCGCTCCCACCACGCGCTCGCGCTCACGCTTATTCGCCCTCCTCGACAACCTCAAGCGAATATCCCTGATTGCGCGACGCGCGGATGGCCACATTGGCACCCAACGCTGTCAGCTTTTTGCGCAGGTATGAGATGTAGACCCACACCACGTTGGCGCCTTCGGGCGCGTCCTCACCCCAAACCTCGAGCATCAAACGCTCGGTAGGCATGCGCGTGCTGGCGTTGCGCATAAAGAGCTCCATAAGCTGAAACTCACGATTAGCCAGATGTTCCTCGCCCAAGGGACCCACAAGTGTGCACGATGCCGTGTCGAGGCGCACGTTGCCCACGCTGAGCGTCGTGGCGTCAATTGCCGTCGCGGCGCGCGTCATGGCACGAATACGCGCAAGCAGCTCCTTGGCGGCAAACGGCTTGGTCAGGTAATCGTTGGCACCGGCATCCAGACCCTCGACCTTATCGGACACCTCGCTTTTGGCCGTAAGCATGATGATGGGCAGGCGTTTGCCGGCCTCACGCGTGCGCTTGAGCACCTCGATACCGTCCATGCCGGGCATCATGATGTCCAGGATTGCGGCGTCGTAATCGTTGGTGAGTAGATACTCGAGCGCCGTCAGGCCGTCGAGGGCGGTGTCGACCTCGTAGTCGCTATGTTGAAGAATCGCGGTGAGGGCGCGGGAGAGGCCGGGTTCGTCCTCGGCAAGCATCAGCTTCATAGTTGTTCCTTTGGCGCGCGGCTATACAGATTTCGATATTGCCGATGATAGCGCACCGCCAGCCGCCTTAGCGCAGCCTTAGCTGCTCAACCTGCACGTTTTCAAATACGCAGGATATGGCTTAGCCAAACTTAAGGCCCAGATGCCGAGGGCTTGGACGCATACCGAGCGCGAAGGGACAGTGACTCGTCCTTTCACGGCGTCCTAGTTATGCAAAGTGCTCGAACGTTAGTCCTCGTACGCGCCCTCAAGCCGAAGCAGCCACTCCTTGCGGTCAAGCCCGCCGGCATACCCGTTAAGCGAACCATCGGCGGCAACCACGCGATGGCACGGCACAATAATCGAAATGGGATTGCGCGCGACCGCGGCCCCCACGGCACGGGGAGACGCAACGGGTGCTTCGTTTCCCGGTACACGATGTCGAGCCGTAACACGCTGGGCGATCTCACCATACGTAGCGACCTCGCCACGCGGGATAGAAAGCAGCTCAAACCAAACCTCGCGCTGAAACGCCGTACCAATCATATGCAACGGCGGCGTAAACCGAGGCTCCTGCCCCGCAAAATAAGCATTCAGCCAAGCCCAAGAACGCTCAAGTACCGACGAGGCAGCACCGTTTGTCGGATTCACCGAAGACATGCCGCCAGCACCAGAAACCGCATCGGCGCCTTCAACATGTTCGGGATCTTCTTTGAGAAGCGTGGAGCCAAAGTGCTCCTGCCCCTCAAACCAAAGCCCCGTCAAACCGCGGCCATCAGCGGCAAGCAGGATTTCGCCCAAAGGCGAAGCAAACGTCGTCGTGACCACCAGCGGCTCCTTTCAAAACTCCGCAACATAATACCGCGAATTGTGCAGACAACCCCAATCGACCCCACAGTCCCCAAAGGCGGCAGGCGCAAAGCGCCGAGGCCGCCGCCGGGACCAGGGCTCGCAACAGCCACGCGCCCCCACATCAGCCCAGCGGCCTCAACCAACAACAGCCCCATCGCAGGCCGCTCGCAGCAGCGTCACCGCAGGCGGGGGCCGGGCTTAGTTTTCAGAACACTCCGCAGACCAGTGTGGCGCCTTGTCCGCGGCTCCGAAGGAGCAGGACAAGGCGCCACACATGGTCGAGGACGTTCTGAAAACTAAGCCCGGCCCCCGCCGGACAGGTCACACTACTCGCAGAGCAGCTTAGCGATCTGGACGGCGTTGGTTGCCGCGCCCTTACGGATTTGGTCGCCGCAGCACCAGAAGGTGATGCCACGCGCAGCCTCGGGGTTCGAGATGTCGCGACGCACGCGGCCGACCCAAATCAGGTCCTGGTCGGAGGTGTCCATCGGCATGGGGAAGCGATCGTGCGCATCCTCGGCAGCCATATCGTCAACCAGCTTGACGCCGGGAGCGGCAGCCAGCGCAGCACGGGCCTCCTCAACCGTTATATCGCGCTCAAACTCGAGCGTAATGCTCTCGGAGTGCGAACGCAGCACAGGAACGCGCACGCAGGTGCAGTTCACGCGCAGCTCGGGCAGGTGCATAATCTTGCGGCCCTCGTTTTGCAGCTTCATCTCCTCGGAGGTAAAGCCCTCCTCCTTGACGCCGCCAATCTGCGGAATCAGGTTGCTCGCCAGCTGGGCGGCAAAAGCGCGCGGCTCGGGAATCTCCTCGCCACGGCCCAGGGCGGCCAGCTGGGCCTCGAGCTCGGCCATACCGGGAGCGCCAGCGCCCGAAGCCGCCTGGTACGTCGAGACGATCATGCGCTTCACGCCGGCGAGCTGATGCAGCGGCCAGGTGGGAACCAGGCCGATAATGGTCGCGCAGTTGGGGTTGGCGATAAGGCCGTGATGCCACTTGATATCGTCGGCATTGATCTCGGGTACGACCAGCGGCACCTCGGGATCCATGCGGAAGGCATGGCTGTTGTCGACCACGACAGCGCCGCGCTTGACGGCCTCGGGCAGCAGCTCCTTCGCGATATCGTCGCCGGCGGCTCCGAGCACAATATCGCAGCCCTCAAAGGCCTCGGGGCAAGCCTCTTCGATCACGATTTGCTCGCCGCGGAACTCAACGGTCTTGCCCGCAGAGCGCGCGCTCGCCAGCAGCTTGAGCTTACCGACCGGAAACTCCTGCTCGTTGAGGCACTCGAGCATCTGGGTGCCTACAGCTCCCGTCGCGCCCAAAATAGCAACCGTGTACTGTTTCATGCTTCCCCCTTTAAAGGTTGTGGCTTTTGCCCGCACGCCGAGCAGGCCGATTATTGTTGCCAGTGTATACAAGAACGGGGCGGGCACGAAACCCGCCCCGTCGAAACGAAACCGAAACGAAACGCCCCGCCGTAGATTTTTGAGACATGTCCCAAAAAATCAACGGGATGGCAGCTACTTGTGGAGCGCGACCAGGGCGGGATCGACCGGCGCGGGAGCCTCCAGGTCGGAGACCTTCACAATGCCGTTTTCGTCGGAGAAGGCACGGTAAATGGTCTGAATCGCTAGGTCGAAGTCCTTCTCCTCGACACCGATAATGATGTTGATCTCGTCACAGCTCTGCGAAATCATACGCACGCTCACGCCGGCCTGGCCAAGCATGCCAAACAGGTGACCCGAAATACCTGCGCGCCCGCGCAGGTTACGGCCGACGGTCGCGATAAGCGCCAGGCCCTCGACGACCTCGATCTCGAGCGGCTCGACCTCCTGCTGAATGTCGCCCACGAGCGAGTACAGCGAGTCGTGCACATCCTGCTCCTGCACCACGGCGCCAAAGCGGTCGACACCGGTGGGCATGTGCTCGACGGAGACGTCATAGCGTTCGAACACCGAAAGCGCACGGCGCATAAAGCCAACACGGGGCTTGGTGCGGTCGCGGGCGACGTTGATGGCGACAAAGCCGCGCTTGCCGGTCACGCCGGTAATGATGGGCTCCGCCTCGCCCTCATCAGCCGTCTCGCTAATGATGGTGCCGGGGTCCTGCGGCGCATTGGTGTTCTTGATGACCAGCGGAATTCCCGCCTCACGCACAGGGAACACGGCCTCCTCGTGCAGGACGCTTGCGCCCATGTACGAAAGCTCGCGCAGCTCCTCGTAGGTAACGCGCGCAATGGGCTGAGCCTCGGGCACAATGCGAGGATCGGCAGAATAGAAGCCCGAAACGTCGGTCCAGTTCTCGTACAGGTCGGCGCCTAGGCACTTGGCCAGGATCGAGCCGGAAATGTCGCCGCCGCCACGGTCGAGCAGCTTGATCTGGCCCTCGCGCGTCGCGCCGTAGAAGCCAGGCATAACGAAGCCGCCCTGCTGACCGTACTCTTGCACCAGCTCGGAGGTGCGGTTCATGCTGAGCGTACCGTCGTGATGGAACGCCACAACCGTCGCGGCGTCCAGGAACGGTAGGCCCAGGTACTCAGCCATCAGGCGAGCGGTGAAGTACTCGCCGCGGCTCACGAGCTCCTCGGTGGAGTAACCGCCCGAGCGGGCGCGCTCGGCAAAAGCCGCGAACTCCTCACGGATGGGATAGGTGAGCTCCAGCTCGTCAGCGATATCAAAATAGCGCTGGCCGATGTCCTCGAGCAGCTCCTCGCACGACACGTGGTACTTAACGTGCGCGTTAACCAGGTAGAGCAGGTCGGTCACCTTGGTGTCGCCCTTAAAGCGGCGACCACAGGCGGAAACCACCACAAAACGGCGAGCCGGGTCGGCATCGACGATGGCCTTGATCTTCTTAAAGTGTTCGGCGTCGGCGACCGACGAGCCGCCAAACTTGGCAATCTTAATCATGGGCTGGAGGTTACCTTTCTAAAAAGCCTCTGCGAACCTATTTTGCGCGCTCTGATACCATGGTTTCACCGATTGGGACCAAGGCATCCGAGGAGCAGTGTTATATGGGAACTTATCATAGTACACGAGGACGCACTTTATCGTGCTCAAGTAAGGTGGCAATCCGCACCGGCATCGCTCCCGACGGGGGTTTGTTTGTCTCGGACGAGCTTGGCACCCAGCAGGTCGATATCAGCTCGCTTGCAGATAAATCGTACTTTGAAATCGCTCAAGATGTGTTGGGAATGTTACTGAATGATTACACGGCCGAAGAAATTTCGGCGTGTGTCGACGAGGCATACCGCGGCACGTTCGCGAGTGAAGAGGTTACGCCGCTCGTCAAACTCGACGCAGCGCCGGGTGCTGACGCCCCTCAGACCTATGTGATGGAGCTCTTTGGCGGCCCCACAAGCGCCTTCAAGGACGTCGCCCTACAGATGCTCCCCCGCCTCATGGCCCGCACTTCCGCCAAGGACGGCGGCGCTGAGCGCATCATGATCGTCACCGCCACGTCGGGCGACACGGGCAAGGC
>CAJKGV010000075.1:0-8659 GCA_905199455.1 Collinsella aerofaciens
AAAAGATCAAGTCGTCCTCGCAGACGCTCAAGCAGGAATACCTCGATACATACGAAGTAGGTGAATGACATGAAACTATTTGAACAGCTGAAGTTGAACAGCTGAAGTCCAATGCGTCGCGCATGGCTGTCTACGCCATCCTCGTGGCAACGGCTTTATGCGGAATCGCGGCACCCGTCTATGCGCTCAACGGGGAGAAAGGCGATGCCGAACCCGCGTACATGGCTTCGACGGTTAAGGACCGGTACAAAGCCTTCTCTGGAGACACGTTTTACGTAGCAGAGTACGACACGACCTACCGTCAGCTTCGCTACAACAAGGGCTACGACTATCTAGGCGCAGAGGCAATCAGCTATACGTCGGGTTGGTACCGCTCCAACTATGGACACATAACCCAGTTCAAGTGTAACTACCGTGTGTACAACTAAAGCAACCGGCCGGGACGAGGGGTGACGCAAAAGCGTCGACCCTCGTTTTTAACCATGTCAACTGAACCTAGTTCAGTTTGGTTGATTTCCGATCTCAGCCGAACACATTGAGCGGAAAGGCCGTTCCCGCAGTCAGTCGAACGTCCCCGGGGCCCTTCTCAGGCCCCGGGGACGGCATTTTCCCAGTTGAAGGAACGGTGGAGATGTGTTTCGATGGGTCAGATTCGTGTCGTTCCGAAAAGACCGTGAACCTTTTGTGGGACGCGCGGCGCCGTGGTACCATAGCCGAGTTTGTTGTCTTGGTCGGAAACCAAGACGCCTTATGCGCTGATCGGTAACCAGCGCCTGACCAATAAGGAGTCCTACCATGAAGCAGGGTATCCATCCCCAGTATGTCGAGTGCACGGTGACGTGCTCCTGCGGCAACACCTTCAAGACGCACGCTACCGTGTCCGAGATGAAGGTCGAGCTTTGCAACGAGTGCCACCCGTTCTACACCGGCCAGCAGAAGTTCGTCGACACCGGTGGACGCGTCCAGCGCTTCGCCGACAAGTTCGGTGGCGCCGCTGCCGCCCAGCTCAAGAAGGCCGAGGAGGCCAAGGCTGCCAAGGCTGCCAAGGCTGCTGAGGCCGAGGCCGCTCGCAAGGCCGCCGCTGAGGCTAAGGCTGCCGAGAAGGCTAAGCGTGCCGCTAAGTTCGCCGAGGAGGCTGCTAAGCAGGCCGCCGAGGCTCCCGCAGAGGCTCCCGTCGAGGAGGCCGCTGCTGAGGCCGAGACCACCGAGGCTGCTGAGTAAATAGCTCGCCGCGGAATCGCTCGCATTCATGGCATAAGGGCCGCGCATCCGTTTGGGTGCGTGGCCCTTTTCTTTTTATTGGTGCAAGCTAACCTGCCCCCATTGCACCAAATGGCAGAGAGGCAGCGTTTGCCCAGATAAAACCTGCCAAAATTAACCTGTCCCATTGTGGCAGGTTGGTCGTAGTTATTACGTGGCGGTCGAGGTCGACCGTATAGGCCGCGCCTTGTTTGGCTAAAGTACAATCATCTGTGTTTAACTCGCCCGCAGCTGCACGGCGTGGGCGATGGCCAAAAAGGAAAACCACATGGGATTCATGTCAAAGCTGCTGTCCTTTGGATCCGATAAGGACCTTAAGCGCTACTACAAGATCGTCGACCAGATCAACGGTCTTGAGCCCCAGTTTGAGAAGATGACCGAGGAGGAGCTTCGCGGCCAGACCGATAAGTTCCGCGAGCGTTACGCCAACGGCGAGTCGCTCGACGACATGCTCCCCGAGGCCTTTGCCACCGTGCGTGAGGCTTCCAAGCGCACCATGGGTATGCGCCACTTTGACGTGCAGCTCATTGGCGCCATGGCACTGCACGAGGGCCACATCGCCGAGATGAAGACCGGCGAAGGTAAGACCCTCGTCTCCACGTTGGCCGGCTATCTCAACGCTATTGCCGGCAAGGGCGTGCACGTCGTTACTGTCAATGATTACCTTGCCAAGCGTGACTCCGAGTGGATGGGCCGCATCTATAAGTACCTGGGCATGACCGTCGGTCTGCTCCAGAACAACATGCCGCTCGAGCTCAAGCGCCCGGCCTACCAGGCCGACGTCACCTACGGTACCAACTCCGAGTTCGGCTTTGATTACCTGCGCGACAACATGGTTACCCGTCCCGAGCAGCGCGTGCAGCGCGGCCACAACTACGCCATCGTCGACGAGGTTGACTCCATCCTGATCGATGAGGCCAGAACGCCGCTCATCATCTCGGGCGCTGGCACCAAGTCCGCCAGTACCTACAAGGACTTCGCGCGTGCCGTGCGTGGCCTTGAGCGCGGCGAGGACGTGTCGCACGACATGCTTACCGCCACCGAGGACGTTGAACCCACGGGCGACTACGTCATGGACGAGGCCAAGCACACCATCGCCGCCACCGAGCGCGGTCTTAAGAAAATCGAGCGCCGCCTGGGTATCGATGACATCTATGCCGATCTCTCCGGCCAGCTGGTCAACCACCTGCAGCAAGCGCTGAAGGCCCAGTACATGTTCCACCGCGATAAGCAGTACGTGGTCACCAACGGCGAGGTCAAGATCGTCGACGAGTTCACCGGCCGCATTATGGAAGGCCGCCGTTACTCCGAGGGCCTGCACCAGGCCATTGAGGCCAAAGAGGGCGTGCTCGTACGCGAGGAGAACCAGACACTCGCCACCATCACCCTGCAGAACTACTTCCGTCTGTATGACAAGCTCTCCGGCATGACCGGCACGGCACTTACCGAGGATGCTGAGTTCCGCGAGATCTACAAGCTGCCCGTCGAGGTCATCCCCTCCAACAAGCCAGTGCAGCGCGTGGACCACGAGGACCTGGTGTACCGCACCATTCAGGCTAAATACAACGCCGTTGCCGACGACGTTGAGCGTCGCCACGCCAAGGGCCAGCCGGTCCTGGTGGGCACCGTCTCCATCGAGAGCTCCGAGAAGCTGTCCGCCGCCCTTACCAAGCGCGGCATCGCACACGAGGTCCTCAACGCCAAGCACCATGAACGCGAGGCCCATATCGTGGCCCAGGCTGGTCGCTATGGCGCCGTGACCATCGCCACCAACATGGCCGGTCGTGGCACCGACATCCTGCTGGGCGGCAACCCCGACGAGCTGGTGCGCGAGCGCCTGGAGTACGAGGGCCTGACCATGGAGGACGTGACGCCCGAGCAGCTCGAGCAGTTTAACACCGAGGCCAAGGAGACTTGCAAGGCCGAGCGCGAGCGCGTGCTTGCCGCCGGTGGCCTGACCGTCATCGGCACCGAGCGCCATGAGTCCCGTCGTATCGACAACCAGCTGCGCGGCCGCTCCGGCCGTCAGGGCGATCCGGGCGAGACCCAGTTCTACCTGTCGCTCGAGGACGACCTCATGCGCCTGTTCGGCGGCGACAAGATGGACCGCGTCTCCAAGATGATGGTCACGGCCGACATGGGCGACGACATGCCCATCCAGCACAAGATCATCTCCAAGGCCGTCGAGAGCGCCCAGCACAAGGTCGAGAGCATCAACTTCTCCATGCGTAAGAGCGTCCTTGAGTACGACGACGTCATGAACAAGCAGCGCCAGGTCATCTACGCCGAGCGCAATAAGATTCTGGACGGCAAGGACCTGACCGACCACATCACCGAGGTCATGCACGACACCGTGTACCGCTGCGTGCAGGAGTTCTGCACCAAGGACAGTCACGATGGCGAGCGCGACCTGGAGGGCCTGCGCAAGTGGGTTGTGGAGCTCACCGGCCACATCGATACGCCGAAGTTCCCCGACGAGGATTATGAGGCCCTGGCTGCCGATGTCCTGGCTTACGTAGAGAAGTGCTACAACATGAAGGCCGAGCGCTTGGGCGAGGACCTGATGCGCGAACTCAACACCCAGGTCATGCTGCGCGTCATCGATACCCGCTGGATGAACTACCTGCAGGAGATGGACTACCTCAAGACCGGCATCGGCCTGCGCGGCTTTGGCCAGCGCGACCCGCTGGTCGAGTACAAGACCGAGGCCTACGGCGCGTTCCAGATGCTCGTCGACACCATGTACGAGGATTACCTGCGTACGGTTCTGCGCATCGAGATCAAGGCTGCCCCGCGTGCCGTGGAGCACAAGGAGGAGCCCGCGCTCGAGGGTGCGCGCTTCTCCGGTCCTGCCGAGGTCGATGGTGACAACGGCGACTCGGTGCTGCGCAAGCAGGCGCAGGTGCAGGCCCGCACGGCTGTCCAGGGTGGTCCGGCTGCCGTCAACAACGGTGGCAAGGTGACCACCTATCGCAAGTCCGAGAGCGACGATCCGTACGTCAACGTGGGCCGCAACGACCCGTGCCCCTGCGGTAGCGGCAAGAAGTTTAAGTACTGCCACGGTAGGAATCGTTAATGGCTGAGGCTTTAGAGATAACGCCCGCCGAGCTGGACGCGTTCGCGGACCGGCTCGGCGAGGTCGAGTCGTATCTCCACCTGGACGAGAAGCGTACCCGTGTGACCGAGCTCGAGGCCAAAAGTGTTGCCCCTGGCTTTTGGGATGACGCCGACGCCGCCCGTGCCACCATGGAGGAGATCGCGCGTACCAAGGAAGATATCGCTGCCGTGGACACCGCGCGCGGCGAGCTTTCCGATGCCCGCGCCGCGCTGGAGCTTGCCGAGGAGATGGGGGATGACCCCGACGCCGTCGCCCTTCGCGAGGAGGCTACAGCCACGGCTGAGCGCCTGGCCCGTGCCATCGATGAGCTTGAGCTTTCGAGCTGGTTTACCGGTGAGTTCGATCACGGCGATGCCATTGTGACCATCAAGCCCGGACAGGGTGGTCTGGAGGCCCAGGACTGGACCTTCATGCTCTTTAAGATGTACATGAAGTACTGCCAGCGTCGCGGCTGGAAGGTCACCATCAACGACTGTCCCGCGGCCGAGGTCATCGGCATTGACCGTGCGACCTTTACCGTCGAGGGCAAGGACGCATTTGGCATGCTGCGCGCCGAGGCCGGCGTCCACCGCTTGGTTCGCATTAGCCCCACCGACGACAAGAAGCGCCGCCAGACCACGTTTGCCGGCGTCGAGGTCATCCCCGTGCTACCCGATGATATCGACATCGAGATCAGTCCCGATGACATCCGCGTGGACGTGTACCACGCGAGCGGCCCGGGCGGCCAGGGCGTTAACACCACCGACTCCGCCGTGCGCGTGACGCATTTCCCCAGCGGCATTGTGGTCACCTGCCAAAACGAGCGCAGCCAGATCCAGAACAAGGCCGCGTGCATGCAGATCCTCAAGGCCCGCCTGTACGAGATTGAGCTCGAGAAGCGTGCCGAGGCGCTCGATGAGATTCGCGGACCCAAGACCACGATTGGTTTCGGCAACCAGATTCGCAGCTACGTGCTCTACCCGTACCAGATGGTCAAGGATCTGCGCTCGGGTGTGGAGACCAGCAATGTCGAGGCCGTTCTTGACGATGGCGACCTGGACCCGTTTGTTATTGGCTACCATCGCTGGGCCACCGGCAACGCCGATGCAGAAGGCTCGGAGGTCTAAAACATCGGGCGGCTTCAAGCCGATGCCAAGCCCAACGGTTGGACGGGTTTGTATCCAGAGCAAACCCTGCGCAGGGGTGGTTTTTGTCCGGCGAATCGGTAGAATCGAATACAAGAAGAAGTTCAAAGCGCATCCGATGGGGTGCGCTTTTTTGAGGGAGGCAGCATGGCATATCGTCTGGACATCAAGCGCATTCTTTCGATGAACTTCTTTCACGATCTGCCCCAGATCATGTTGGGGTGTGCCTTGGCCGCCATCGCGACCGACCTGTTTTTGATTCCCAATGGTCTTGCCGCCGGTGGCGTTACGGGCCTTGCGACTATTATCCAGGCAGTCGGCGCGGCGCGAGGCGTGTCGCTTCCCGTCGGTATCCAGACCATCGTGATGAATGCCTTGCTGCTGCTGGTCGTTATGCGCGAGGGCGGCATGTTCTACGTGGTGCAGACCGCGACGGGCTTTGTGCTGCTGGGCTTCTTTACCGATCTGTTCGCCCCGTTTGTAGCACCTCTGGCGGATGCGGACCTGATGCTCCCTGCCATGTGGGGCGGCATTATTACGGGCATCGGTTACGGCATGGTGTTGCGCGCCGGCGCCAACACCGGCGGCTCGGACACGATTGGCCAAATCATCTCGCGTAACACCTCGCTGCCGGTGGGCTCGACCCGCCTGGCGCTCGATGTTGCCGCGTGTGCGCTGTCGGCTCCGGTCTTTTCAATCGAAAACGCACTGTATGCAGGCCTTTCGATGGTCATTAGCGGCTACGTGATCGATGCCGTGGTCGATGGTGGCAACAAACGCCGTATGGTACTCATCATCTCGGACAAGTTCCCTGATATCGCTGCCGATATCATGTATGGTCTGGGTCGTGGTTGTACCAAGTTTAAGGCGACTGGCATGTATTCGGGTGCCGAGAAGCCGGTGATTATGGTCATCGTGAGCCGTCGAGAGCTCAATACCCTCAAGACGATCGTGCGCGAGCGCGATCCTCACGCCATCGTGACGGTCGCTGACGTTACGGAAGCCTTCGGCGAGGGATTCAAGGACATTAGCGCGTAGGGTCGATCGCGTTCCATCCAAAAGACGTTCACATTGATAAACCGTTTCATCAGCGGTTCTGCCTGCTAAATTGTTCAAATAATGATAAAAACTCTGGTAAAGCCATCAGTTTCCAGCATAATGAATGACGTACGTGCATTGCGGCTGTGTTGGGATTACTTTCGGTGCCGTGCGCATTTTGTCTAATGAGGATGAAAGGAAGGCACAATGAGCGACGAAGAGCTCAAAAAGGTTGCCAACGAGGTAAGGAAGGGCATCGTCACCGGCGTGCACGCTGCCAAGTCCGGCCATCCGGGCGGTTCGCTCGGCGCTGCCGACATCATGACCTATCTGTACTTTGAGGAAATGAACGTCGACCCGGCCGATCCCCGCAAGGCCGACCGCGATCGTTTTGTGCTCTCCAAGGGCCATTGCGCCCCGGGCCTGTACGCCGTGCTCGCCGAGCGCGGATTCTTCCCCAAGGAGGATCTCGAGACGCTGCGCCACATCGGCAGTCACCTGCAGGGTCACCCCAACATGAACGACACCCCGGGCGTTGACATGTCTACCGGTTCGCTCGGCCAGGGCATCTCCGCCGCTGTGGGCATGGCGGTTGCCGCCAAGCACTGGGGCGATACTTACCGCACGTACGCCCTGCTGGGCGATGGCGAGAGCGAGGAGGGCCAGGTCTGGGAGGCCGCCATGTTTGCCGGCAACCAGCAGCTCGATAACCTCTGCGTGATCGTCGACCACAACGGCCTGCAGATCGACGGCCCCGTCGAGGAAGTCAACGACCCCATGCCGCTCGCCGACAAGTTCCGCGCCTTTAAGTTCCACGTGGTGGAGCTTGCCGACGGCAACGACTTCGATCAGATCCGCGCCGCCTTTGCCGAGGCTCGCGCCACCAAGGGGCAGCCGACCGCCATTATCGCCGAGACCATGAAGGGCAAGGGCGTGTCCTTTATGGAGAACCAGGTGGGTTGGCACGGCAAGGCCCCCAACGATGAACAGTTTGAGCAGGCCATGGCAGAGCTCACGGCCGCCGGAGAGGAGCTCTAGGATGGCAGACGTCAAGAAAATCGCCACGCGTGTAAGCTACGGCGAGGCCCTCGTCGAGCTCGCCAACGAGCACGATGACTTTGTGGTCCTCGACGCCGACCTGGCCGCCGCCACGCAGACCGGCAAGTTTAAGGCTGCCTGCCCCGACCGTTTCTTTGATGTGGGCATTGCCGAGAGCAACCTGATGGGCGTCGCCGCCGGTATCGCGACCACTGGCCGCGTTGCCTTCGCGAGCACCTTTGCCATGTTCGCTGCCGGTCGCGCCTTTGAGCAGGTCCGTAACTCCATCGGCTATCCGCACCTTAACGTTAAGATTGGCGCCACGCACGCCGGTATCTCGGTGGGCGAGGACGGCGCCACACACCAGTGCTGCGAGGATATCGCCCTGATGCGCGTCATCCCTGGCATGACTGTGATCGTTCCTGCCGACGACGTCGAGGCCCGCGCCGTGACGCGCGCCGCCTACGAGTGCGACGGTCCGGTGTACATGCGCTTTGCCCGTCTGGCCTCGCCGGTTATCAACGACCCCGAGACCTACAAGTTCGAGTTGGGTAAGGGTATTGTCATGCGCGAGGGCGCCGATGTGACCATCATCGCCTGCGGCCTGATGGTCGGCGAGGCTCTCGAGGCCGCCGAGCAGCTCGCTGCCGAGGGCATCGACGCCGAGGTCATCAACATGCACACCATCAAGCCCGTCGATGCCGACCTGATCGTCAAGAGCGCCACCAAGACCGGCCACGTCGTGACCGTCGAGGAGCACTCTGTGATCGGTGGCCTGGGCAGCGCCGTTGCCGACGTCCTGTGCGAGCAGTGCCCGACGCCGCTCAAGAAGATCGGTGTCAACGACACCTTCGGTGAGTCTGGCCCGGGTGCCGAGCTCTTGCACAAGTATGGCCTGGACGCCGCCAACATCGTGGCGACCACCAAAGAGTTCTTGGGCTAAAGCAAGACGGATTTCAAGGACTGCTTCGCCAGAACTATGGAAACCCGGCAGGGGCGCTCTCTTGGAGAGCGCCCCTGTTTCAGTTCAAGACTTTAGTCTGCTGGCCGCGCAGCGGCCAGCTTTAAACCACCCGCTACG
>CAJKGV010000076.1:0-8653 GCA_905199455.1 Collinsella aerofaciens
CTCCGTATTCACGATTGGGCGATTTTCAATTCCGACAGGCGTTTCTATCAGCGTACGCCTACTACGGTATCTCGTGTGCTTAATAATCGCGGCTATATTAGCCAAGAGACCCGCGATAAGGTCCATGCCGCGATGAAGCGCATCAACTATACGCCCAACGATATCGCCCGTGCCATGCTCAACGGTCGCCTGAATCTAATAGGTATGATCGTCCCCTATGTCAGCAGCCCGTTTCATGCACAAGCGGTTCAAGCCGTTGAGCGTACCCTGGCCGAAAACGGTTTTAAGATGCTGCTGTGCAATAGTGCCAATCGACCTGATCTTGAGCGTTCTTATATCGATATGCTTCGGCGCAATATGGTTGATGGCGTCATTGTCAACTCGCTTAATATCGGTGCCGAGGCGTATGCCGAGATGGGTTTGAGTCTGGTTGGTATCGACTGCGACCTTGGCGAGGCCTCTGTTCAGATTGCGAGCGACAGCTATAGTATCGGCGAACTTGCCACGCGTCGCCTGATCGATGACGGGTGTTCGCGCATCCTGTGCCTGCGCAGCAATAGCCGCATGCGCATGCCTGCCAATAAGCGTACCGATGCCTACCTCGATGTTGTTGAGCAGGCCGGTTTGCCCGCGCTTGTCCGTGAGGTCGAGTTCGTTAAGCCCGACGACGAAAAGAGCGCGGTCGTTGCGAAGATCCTCGATGAGAACCCCGATATTGACGGCATCTTTGCGGGAGACGACACGATGGCGGCTATCTGTCTTAACGTGATGAAGCAGCGCGGCTTGAGCGCTCCGGGCGATATTAAGGTCGTGGGCGCGGATGGTGCCCGCCGCACTATGACGTTTATGCCTGACTTAACAACCGTACGCCAAGATATCGATCGCATCGGAGAGCTCGCGGCGCAATCCATCATTGCTCTTATTAACGGCGAAAAGCCCGAATCGAATATCAAGCTCCCCGTTGAACTCATTGAGGGTAAAACCGCGTAGTTCATCCCGTGCCAAAAGAATTCCTCAAACACCTCTGATGACCGTTCGCCGGCATATGTCAACCGTTTGCCGACGACTGGAACTGCGAAAAGACGTATTGGTGTGAAAACGTTTGACATATGAAAACGATTGACATATCTTGCAGTTGTACCGAGTTAGTATCTCGTGAGAAAGGAAGTCTCGGATGCACAAGGTGTATTACCAGCCTGAGGGAATTTGGGTAGGCGACATCATGCCGTACGGCGAGGACGGCACGTTCTATCTCTATCATCAGCGTGACACGCGAAACCCCGGACCTTTCGGAGAGCCGTTTGGCTGGGCACTCGCGACAACCAAGGACTTCGTCAATTACAAAGACTTTGGCGAGAGCCTTGAGCGTGGCGGCGACGAGGAAGTCGACCAGTATGTTTATGCCGGCACGGTGTTTAAGGTGGGCGACAAGTACCATGCGCTCTACACTGGTTGCAATCGCGATAAGGTCAAGGCACGCTTGATGAAGCAGGTTCTTCTTCACGCAACGAGTGACGACGCCGTCAAGTGGGAGAAGAACATCGCCGAGACGCTGCTTCCGCCCCAGGAGGGTTACGATGACCGCAACTGGCGCGATCCCTTTGTGCTTTGGGATGAGGAGAACGAAGAGTACATGCTCATCCTCGGCACGCGTGTGGGCGAGGACAAGCGTCTGATGACCGGTCGTCTGGTCAAGTTCACCTCCAAGGACCTGGATACCTGGGAGTTCCAGGGCGACTGGTGGAATCCGGGCCTGTACACCATGTTCGAGATGCCTGATCTCTTTAAGATGGGCGACTGGTGGTATCTGGTGTTCTCCGAGTACAGTGATGGCAACAAGACCCGTTACCGCATGTCTCGCTCTATCAACGGTCCTTGGATCACTCCTGCGGACGATTCCTTCGATGGCCGCGCGTACTATGCCGCGCGTACCGCATTTGACGGCGAGCGCCGCGTTCTCTTTGGTTGGGTTCCTACGCGTGACGAGGGCGGCGACCCCAGCTCTTACCTGTGGGGTGGCACCTTTATGCCCCTCGAGATCGTTCAGCGTGCCGACGGAACGCTCGGCACCAAGCTTCCTGATAGCATGCTTGGCGCCTTTGGCGAGGCTAAGGCAGTCGAGGCCTTTGAGCTCTCCTGCGAGTCGGGCAAGGTCGAGCAGGTGCTCGCCGCGGATGCCGGTTCCACCTATATGCTCGATGCCGACATCGAGCTCGCCGGTGACGCTGCCGGCTTCTCGGTGAAGCTTGCCGAGGACGCCGAGTCCGGTCTTGCCTATGAGTTCCGCGCCAACCTGCGTGAGGGCAAGCTCGAGTTTACGGCGGCCCCCCAGTATCCGTGGTTCCAGGTCAACAACATGGGCCTCGAGCGTCCGTTGTTCTTTAAGGGCGAGGGCACTCATCATGTGCGCCTGGTCGTCGACGACGACATCGCGACCATCTTTGTCGATGATGTTGCGCTTAACGCTCGATTCTGCAATAAGCAGGGCCAGGGTGTGGCGCTGACGGTCACCGACGGTACGCTTAAGTGCGCAAATGCAACGATCGCGTCTCTGTAATGGCATCAAAACGTCTTATGCTTTCGTAAAGGAATGGAGAGGAACATGGACTACAAAGTAGTGTCTCAGCAAGTCGTCGATAACGTCGGCGGTCTGGAGAACATCGAGGGCGCCACGCATTGCGTTACGCGTCTGCGTCTGGTGCTCAAGGATACGAGCAAGTACAACAAGGCCGAGCTCGAGAACATCGATGGCGTCAAGGGCGTGCTGTACAACAGCGGCCAGCTCATGATCATCTTCGGTACCGGTACCGTCAACAAGGTTTACGATGAGTTTATGGCTCTGACGGGCGTTAAGGAGATCAGCGCTTCCGAGGTCAAGGGCGCCGAGGCGGACAAGAAGGGCAAGTTCTTCTCGGTCCTCAAGGTATTCTCGGACATCTTTATCCCCATCATTCCCGCTTTCGTCGGCGCTGCTATCATCATCGGCCTTAAGTCGCTGATCGTTGCCAACGGCCTCTTTGGCATGGAGGGCAGCCTCGCCGATCACAGCGAGTTCCTCAAGAACCTCGCAAGCTTCTTTGCCATTATCGCCACCACCTTCGACTACCTACCTGTCCTGGTTATGTACAGCGCGGTCAAGCGTTTTGGCGGTAACCCGATCCTGGGCATCCTCGTCGGTATCGTCATGGTTCACCCGAGCCTTATGAACCGTAACACGTTCGTTATGGACCCGACGGGTGCTGAGTACTGGAACTTCGGTCCGCTCTCCATTCCCATGGTTGCTTTCCAGGGCGGCGTGTTCCCTGCAATCCTGACTGCCTGGTTTATGGCCAAGGTCGAGAAGATTGCCCAGAAGTACATCCCCGAGGTCGTTTCGTTCGTCTTTGTCCCGACCGTTACCCTGATTCTTGCTAACGTCGCCCTGTTCACCGTGTTCGGCCCGCTCGGCAACCTGATCGGCGACGTCCTCGCCGGCGTAATCGATATCCTGTACAACAGGATGGGCGTCTTCGGTGCCTTTGTCTTTGCCGCATTCCTGCAGCCGCTCGTCGTTACCGGTACGCATCAGTTCATCCAGGGTATCGAGGCAAACCTCGTTGCCACGACTGGCTTCAACTACATCCAGGCCATCTGGTCGGTTTCCATCATCGCCCAGGGCGGCGGCGCCATCGGCATGTACCTCATTCACAAGAAGCATTCCAAAGAGCGCAACATCTGCATGTCGTCCTTTATCCCGACGCTGGTCGGTATCTCCGAGCCCGCAATCTTTGCTGCAAACATGCGCTACTCGATCATCCCGTTCATCTGCGCTTGCATCGGTGCAGGCTGCGGCGGTGCCTTCGTGAAGCTCTTTGAGGTGCGCGCCATCGGTCAGGGTCTGACCGGCGTGCTTGGCCTGCTCATCGTCACGCCCGAGACGCTCGTGTGGTATGTGGCTGGCAATCTCATCGCCTTTATCGTGCCGATCGTCTTGATCTTTGCCTACAACAAGGCAAAGGGCGTGCCGACCACTGATGAAGAGGGCGCTGGTGCTGGCTTTGATGTCAGCTTCTAGTTGAGCCGTTCAGCGTAATCTGAGGATAAGTCCATTTGGGGAAGGGCGTTCGACTCGTGTGAGTCGAGCGTCCTTCCCCATAGACGAGAAAGTCAACGGCGATGTTTAATCAAAAAAATAAGGTGACACGCGCGGACTATGAGCAGTGGCGTGCCGGACAGGATGAGACGGCGGGTCGCATCGCGTCCGACCCCGATAGGCTCCTGTTCCATGTGGAGCCTGAGCTTGGCTGGCTCAACGACCCCAACGGTTTGGTGCAGATCGGTGATACGTATCACATCTATCACCAATACGATCCATTCGATGCTGCGCATGGCGGTCCAGTGCTTTGGAATCATCTGACAACAAAGGATTTTGTGACGTACGAGAATCGCGGCCCTGTGCTGTTCCCCGATTCCGATTTGGATTCGAGCGGAGCGTATTCTGGTTCTGCCTTTGTACACGACGGCAAGATTCACTACTTCTATACCGGCAACGTCAAGCATTTTGACCGCGATGATTACGACTACGTGTTGACGGGCCGTGAGCAAAACCAGATTCATGTGGTTGCCGAGAACCCCGACGAATTGGGCGAGAAGCGCATAGCTGTTGGGCCGGTCGATTACCCCGACGATATCGGTACGCACGTGCGTGATCCCAAAATCCTTGAACACGATGGTATCTACTACATGGTTCTGGGCGCTCGTACGAAAGACGACCGCGGCTGCGTGCTTGTCTATACCTCGAGCAATCTAGAGGACTGGAGCTATGCGACGCGCATTGAGTTGGGCGAGAAGTTTGGCTTTATGTGGGAGTGCCCCGATCTGTTTGAGCTCGATGGTGAGCTTATTCTCGTTTGCTGTCCGCAGGGTGTGTCCGCCGATGGATGGCGTTACCGCAATCCGCACCAGTGCGTGTGGTTTCCCATCGAGGCCGATTGGGAGGCGCCGAGTTTTAAGATCGCCGGGCAGGGCATGCCCCCGATGGTCGATGCCGGCTTTGATTTCTACGCACCGCAGTCTTTTGAGGATGCTGCGGGTCGGCGTTTGATGATCGGGTGGTCGGGTTGCCCCGATGCGACGGCAAAAAGCCCGACGGTGGCACGCGGGTGGCAGTGCGCGTTGACGGTGCCGAGAAAACTGAGCATGCGCGATGGTAAGCTCTGTCAGCAGCCGGTGCACGAGATTGAGAGGATGCGCGGCGACTGCGTTTGCGCGACAGGCGGTGAAACCGTTGAGGAGCCGGGCCGCCTGTTTGATCTTGTGGTTTCCTGTGAGGGCGCCCAGGTGATCGAGCTCGAAATCCGCAAGGGTGTCTTTGTGCGCTATGCAGACGGGATGCTTACCCTCGACATGGGTGACGAAGGCTATGGGCGCGACCAGAGGTTGATCGAGCTCAGCGAGCTTCGCGACCTGCGCGTGCTTTCGGACACTACGATGGTCGAGATTTTTGCAAATGGCGGCGAGGCGGCACTTACGAGCCGTACCTATTCGCCGGCGGTTCCGGCGATGGAGCTGCACGCCGAGGGTGCGGCATCGATGAATTTCTACCGCCTCGTGCATTAACCGTGCGTGGAGCACGATTGGATTTGCTGGACGGAATGTGTCGCAGTTGTCGCGGCCAACTACCGCTTACCGCATATAGCGACCGTTTGTGGAATAAGTAACCCTCCTTAATAAACCGTGTGGAATCCTAGATAAGCACGGAGTTTTCCAGGGAGACGCTGTCCTTTGTTGTGTGCAAGGGGCGGCGTCTCTTTGGCGCTTGGACGCCGTTGTGCAACAGTGCGGCGGCGCGTGCCATGTATTGAAAAGCCAATGTCGAGATGGGTCGTGATAATAATGGGCAAGTACGTAATCGTGGTTGAGTCTGGGTCGGATGTGACGCCGGAGCTCTGCGAGCGCTACGGCATCGTGCGCGTGCCCATGCATGTCACGATTGGTGACGAGACCGTCGAGGACGGCTCGATCGATCCGCTCGAGATTTATTCGCGCTGCAACGAGTTTGGCGTGATGCCCAAGACCAGCGGCTGCGCGCCTGCGGATTTTGCTCACGTGTACGACCGCATTCACGCTGAGCAGCCCGATGCGACTATTCTGCATCTCGCGTATTCCGAGGCCACGACCTGCTCGCATCAATCATCGAAGATCGCCGCCAAGGGTCGCGACTACGTGTTCTCTATGGACACGCGCTTTGTCTCGGTAGGCCAGTCGCTCGTTGTCGTCGAGACCGCCAAATACATCGAGGCTCACCCCGATGCCACCGTCGACGAGATCTTTGCATTTACGAATTCCGTCATGGACCGCGTGCTGCTGGGCTTTGTTCCTACCGATCTTGCCTTTCTTAAGGCGGGCGGTCGCTTGTCCAACGTCGCATTCCTTGGCGCCCATCTGCTCAAGATTAAGCCCTGCATTGAGGTGACGGGCGGCAAGTTCGTGGCGACCAAGAAGTTCCGCGGCTCTATGCTCAAGTGCGCCCGCGCCTTTATTGACCACATGGTTGCGAAGGGCGAGATTGACTACTCGCACATTGGCCTGGCGTATTCGGTGGGCCTTTCCCAGGAGCTGCGCGATGACATGGAGGTCTATGCGCATGATCTGGGCTTTAAGGACGTTACCTGGACTCAGGTCGGCGGCGTCATCTCGAGCCATTGCGGCCCGACCGCCTTCGGTGCGGTGCTCACGCTTAAGGCGTAAAGGCCGCAGGCGAGCGTTCTTCAGCCTGACATCTCGACGTAGCCCCCAGCCATGGTGATGGGGGATAGATTAAAACGTGCCGTTCTAGTCCGAGACGTTTAAACGCAAACGCATGGGCTAGAATGACTCTGGCATTTTAATTGGTTGCATCCAAGGAGAGGCAAGGTAGCGCGAATGGCAGAAATGACGCTTGAGGGTGTGGACGCTCGTCCCGAGGACTCTGCGTTTGCCCTTGGCCGCGTGCATTCGATCGAGACGATGGGAACGGTCGACGGACCCGGCATCCGCTTTGTGGTGTTTGTTCAGGGCTGTCCCATGCGCTGCGCGTATTGCCACAATCCCGATACCTGGTCGGTCAACGGCGGCACCATGGTGACCGTCGAACACCTGATGGATGAGTTCCAGAGTAACCACGAGTTCTATCGCAGCGGTGGCATTACGGTGTCCGGCGGCGAGCCGCTCCTGCAGCCCGAGTTTTTGGCCGATCTGTTTCGTGCTATGCATAACAACCCCGATGGCCGTGTACATACCTGCCTAGATAGCTGTGGCTATGCATTTGACCCCAACCACCCCGAGAAGTTCGATGCCGTGCTCAACGAGACCGACATGGTACTGCTCGATATTAAGCATGCCGACCCGGTCGAGCATAAAAAGCTGACCGGTTGCGATCCCGCACGCATCTTGGCGTTCGGCGATGAACTTGCACGTCGCAAGATCAAGGTCGTTATCCGCCACGTGGTGGTGCCGGGCATTACCGACACGGTGGAGGAGTGCGAGAAGCTCGGTCGCCTCATCGCTCCATGGCACAACGTGGTGGGCCTGGAAATGCTGCCGTATCACACGATGGGTGTCGTCAAGTACGAGCAACTGGGCATTCCCTATAAGCTTGAGGGCGTACCTCAGATGGATACCGCGCGCATGCCCGAGCTGCGCAATGCCGTTATGGCCGGTATGAAAAAGCGCCGTGCGGAGCTCAGGTCGGCCATCGGCTAACAAGCCATTTTTGCCCCTTTATGATACCCGAGCTGTACTGGCCTAACGGCTTGGTGCTGACACGGTTGAGCCAAAATGCTGGTACCATACCGTGGATAAGCAATTTGCACGGATTTGGGGGATGGCATGGCAACCATCGCGATCATAGGCGCACTCGAAAAAGAGGTTGCGCAGATTAAGGAAGAGCTGAGTGGCACGCATGAGTCGCAGGAGGCGGGCTTGACCGTTGTGAACGGTGGGCTTTCGGGTCTGACAGTAGTCGCCACGACGGCAGGCATGGGGACCGTGAACGCCGCTGCCGCAACGCAGCATCTCATCAGCAAATACGCCCCGCAGGCCGTTGTGTTTTCGGGCATTGCGGGCGGCCTAAACCCTAAACTCCATATTAACGACGTGGTTATAGGCAAGTGCCTGCGCTATCTGGATACCGATACGGCACTCATCGCCGAGTCGGCGCCGGGGCTCGAGGAGTTTGTCTCGACACCGGCGTTGGCTGATGTTGCCGCCGCCGTGCTTGCCGAGCATGGATTTGTGGATGCCTCGGCGGATGAGACTTCTGCGGAGAAGGACCCCAAGCAGTTCCTGTGTGGCACTATCGCCACGGGTGATCGCTTTGTTACGGGTGACGCCATGCGTAACGCTGCGATTGAGGCCACGCATGCCGATTGCGTCGAGATGGAGGGCGCGGCAATTGCGCACATCGCGGCCAAGAATGGTGTCGATTGCCTGGTACTGCGCGCTATCAGCGATAATTGTGACGAGGCATATGACGCGTTTTGCGAGCGCGAGTTCGATCTGGACGAGTACGCTCGCACCGCGAGCGGCATCACGCTTGACATCGTTCGTCGTATCGCCGCCGCGCAATAGCACGCCCGTTTTGTAAGAACCTACGACCAAGGAGTGTCCATGGCCGATTCCATTAACTATCAGC
>CAJKGV010000077.1:0-8623 GCA_905199455.1 Collinsella aerofaciens
CCGCGTGTGCGGTGGGCATAAGGAGGAACCATGGCTTTTAACACGAAGGTCGATGTGGCCGATACTGAGCCCGAGGCAGACGAGACCGTCGCCGCCGAGGCCGAGGACGTAACGCTCGAGGACGAGGCGCTCGTCGAGGCCGAACCCGCCGACGATGCGGACGAGGATGATGAGGAAACAGACGAGTCCGAGGACTCGCTGACCTATTCCAACGGTGTAATCGAGAAGATCGTCGCCATGGCCACCCGCGAGGTGCCGCACGTCCTGGGCATGAAGGGCAACCTCATGCACTTTGTGCAGGAGCAGTTTGGTGCCGAGAACCTGACCAAGGGCGTGACGGTCGAGGTCACCGATGACAACCGCGTGGTCGTCAACATTTCCGTCATTATCGAGTACGGCGCCTACGCGCCCGCGATTTTCGACGACGTCAAGGCGCGCGTGACCGAGCGTCTGGCCGCGATGACCGGCCTTGAGGTGGCAGGCGTCAACCTGCGCATCGAGGATGTCATCACCCCCGAGGAGTACGAGCACCGCACCAACCAGCACGAGTAACCTACCAAAAAGGGATGTTTATTTTGGCAGGTTTTATCTGCGAAAACATTAAACGGCCGACCGCGCAAGCAAAAGCGTGGCCGGCCGTTTCTGTACGCTCCCGATATAGTCATACCGCTCGTCTAACTAAGGGTTGCAATCCCCACGTTCCGCGTTACTCTAATGGGCGCATTGTTTCCAAATTGTTAACGAGGGGTTGCCGTAATGGCTGACGAGCACGAAACAGAAAGCCAGGCATGGGCGATTGAGGCTGCCGCGGCAGAGGCGGCATCGCGAGCTGCCGAGGAGGTACATCGTCCTCCCGTGGTGCCGATGGAGCGCGTGGTTGATCGCACCGATATCGAGCGCGGCGAGCGTGCCGGCCAAAAGCGTAGCCAGGAGCCAGGCTTCCCGCGCTTTTTCGCCGAGCTCAATCTGGGCCTGATTCTTACGGCCTTTGCCATCGTTGCGTTTAAAACCCCTAATCACTTTGCTTTTGGCGGCACCTCGGGCGTGTCGGTTATTCTGTCCACGCTGTTCCCGACCCTGCCCGTCGGCGTCTTTATGTGGATTATCAACGCGGTTCTCGTCGTTTTGGGCTTTATCTTTTTGGAGCGCAAGGCAATCCTGTGGAGCGTCTTCGCCTCGTTTGCGCTGTCCGCCTATGTTTCGCTTTTCGAGCTCTTTATCCCGACCAGTGTCTCGATGACGGGCGATATGTGGCTCGACCTGTGTTTTGCCGTGATTCTGCCGGCGCTCGGCAGCGCCATCGTCTTTGATATCGGCGCCTCGACGGGTGGCACGGACATTCTTGCCATGATCCTCAAGCGCCGCACGACGCTCGAGATTGGCCGCGCCCTGCTGCTGGTCGATATCGGCATCGTGGCCATCGCGGCCTTCTTGTACGGCCCGCGTGTCGGTCTGTATTGCGTGCTCGGCCTGTTTGCCAAGACGCTTGTGGTCGACAAAGCCATCGAGAGCATTCACCTTCGTAAGGTCTGCACGGTCATTTGTTCCGAGCCCCTTAAGGTCGAGGAGTTTATCGTCAAGCATCTCAACCGTACGGCGACCATTAGTCGCGGCTACGGTGCCTTCTCGGGCAAGTGCGTGACGGTGATCATGAGCGTGCTGAGCCGTCGCGAGGCCGTGCAACTGCGCCGCTATGCGCGCGAGGTCGATCCGGGTGCCTTTATCACGATTGTCGACAGTTCCGAGATCGTCGGCAAGGGTTTCCGCGGCACGAACTAGCGCGAACGCATTCATCAAACAATCGAAAAGCGCCTCGCGCGTTGCAAATACGTCATCTAAGAGTATTTGAACTCACATTGGGTGATAATGATGCCAAAGACATCGTTTGCGATCCAGGTGATTCGCTCTAGATACGAAGGGATGATTCTATGTTCTGCTCGCAGTGTGGCGCCCCCATGGGCGATAACGACAAGTTCTGCGGCGTGTGTGGTGCTCCTAATGCCGGTGCCGCTGGCCCCGCTCCCCAGGGACAGCCTCAGCCCCAGCAGTTTGTTCCGCAACCGCCCGTGGCGAATGCGCCAAAGGGCTGTGTGGTTCAGGCGTTCCAGGATATGACCAAGACCCCGGGCGTGCTTCAGCGTGTATGCCAAATCGCGTTTTTGCCGGCGCTGATTTGCGTTGTGTCGGTGCTCGTGTTGTTTATTCCCGTTATTGGCGGCATTGCGGCTGCCATCGGCTTTTTGGCAGCTTGCATTGCGAGCGTGTGCGGTTCCGGCTTTGGCATCGAGTGGGGTCGCGATCTGTCGCTTAAGATCGATGACGGCATGGATCGTCCGCTGATGCGTTCCACGTCGTTTGGTCTCGGAGTCTTTTCGAGCGTTATTTCGGTCGTGCTCGAGGTTATCGCTGCCATTCCCGTTATCGGTGTAGTGCTTTCGCTGGTGGAGGGCGTGGCGCTTGGTGCCGCAGGCTCGTACTCCTACTATGGCTCCTATGCGCTCGAGGCTGCGCTGTTCGGTTCGCTCGGCCTGCTTGTCCTGGCTATGATTGCCACGGCAGTCTTGGGGGTCTTCTTTAAGATGTTCGCCGACATTGCCGTGATGCACTTTGCGGTGACCGGGCGCGTTGAGAGCGCGTTTTCGCTCGACAAGGTCTGGGCGGCGTTTAAGCACAACAAGACCAAGCTGTTCTGCGCTTCGTTCCTTCCCGAGTTTTTGACGGGCCTGGTTTCCAACGCCATTACGTGGATCTTGACAGCTGTCTTTGGTGCCATCGCCGGAATTGGCGCGTACGGCTATTACTATCGCCCCACGGGTATCGAGGCGATTGTTACCGCCGGTGGTGTCACGCTCGTATTGTTCCTGGTGCTGATTGCATTCGTCACGGTGTTCCTTACGGTCTTTGGCAAGATGCTCAAGCACCGTGCCGTTGGCTATTGGGCTGCACGTTATGCAAGCGAATGGGCCGATGAGGACAAGGACGACGTTTTGACTTTTGTGCTCCCGGGTGAGAAGAAGCCTGCTCCTGCGGGATTCAATCCCACGGCAGCCACTGGTGCTGCGCCTGCCCCGGCACCCGCGCCTGCACCTGCCCCGGCACCCGCGCCTGCCCCTGCCCCGGCACCTGCTCCTGTCCCCGCACCGGCGTCCGAGGCGACGCCTGCGGAGCCCGATTGGGATGCCGTTGCCACGCCGGCGGATGAGCCGGGCGATAATCCTGCTGCCGAAAACAATCAAACCGAATAGCCGGTCGAGGCGCCCTGGGCAACTGAGCCCGGGGTGCCTTTTTCTACTGCGAAAGCAAGAAAATGCCTGGGAAAACGGTTG
Source organism: Collinsella aerofaciens (assembly GCA_905199455.1). Classification (GTDB taxonomy): domain Bacteria; phylum Actinomycetota; class Coriobacteriia; order Coriobacteriales; family Coriobacteriaceae; genus Collinsella; species Collinsella aerofaciens_AW. The sequence continues at coordinate 3,327 of CAJKGV010000077.1, forward strand.
CAGCAAAATTTCTCGGAAATTGGTCAATGTTGCGCAACAACGTCGCGGCTATTGTTGAGAACGTAGACGTGTAAGGTTTGAAGGCGTGCGACGCCTTAGGAAAAGGAGAGGCTCATGTTCTGTCCCACTTGTGGTTCTCCCATTTCGGATGATGCCAAATTCTGCCCTGTTTGCGGATCCGCCGTTGGTGCCGCTTCTGCCGCTCCGGCCCCGCAGCTCCAGCCCGCTCCGGCCCAGGCTATTCAGCCCGTGCCCCAGCCTCAGCAGCAGTACACCGGTCAATACGCCCAACAGTCCGCATCCGCTCCGATGGGCTATGGCCCCATTAAGGCTGACCGCAGCCTGATCGGCTGGCTGCTGCTCTCTCTTGTGACCTGCGGTATCTATTCGTTCTACTTCCTGTATTGCTTGGCACGCGACGTCAACACGTTGTGTCAGGATGACGGCGATTACACGCCGGGTCTGGCGGAATTCATCCTTCTATCGTTTGTGACCTGCGGCTTCTACGCGTACTACTGGTATTACAAGATTGGCAACCGCCTGCAGGCCAACGCTCCTCGCTACGGCCTGGTGTTCCAGGAAAACGGCACCACCGTTCTTCTGTGGCAGATCTTCGGCGCGCTCCTGTGCGGCCTTGGTCCCATCTTCGCTATGAACATCATCATCAATAATACCAATGCCATGGCAACGGCTTACAACACTCGCCTTGGCGCTCGTGCCTAACAATAAGGGCGGCGTGAACAGCTCCCAGGGACATAGGGGCACGGCAGAGCTCCTTCGCCGCGCCCTTTTTTGCACCGGCGCGCTCTTTGTTGCCTGGCTCGCGCTCTACCTGCTCGATATCGGCTGCATTTTTCGAATGATGACGGGCGCTCCTTGTCCGGGATGCGGCATGACGAGGGCGTGGCTGGCGGCGCTGCGTCTCGATTTTGCGGCGGCCTTTGCCTACCATCCGCTGTTTTGGGTGGTGCCGATTGCGTTTGTGCTCGCGTTCGTGCGCGAGGAGGTGGCATCGAGCAAACTAAAGCGTGGTGTCGACATTGCAGTCACCGTGTTGTGCATGCTGGTCATCGCCGTATGGATCGTGCGCCTCATCAATCCGGTAGATGCCGGCCTACTCTTTGGCGGCCATGCGCCCGCCGGAGTCCCCGACGACATCATCCACCTCGAACCCCCACGCTGGCTCACCATCCTTCGCTCTTTCCTGTCGTGACGGAGGACGCGCTAGAAAAGCGGTCGACACATAAGCGGGGGCGAACGTTGAGATAACGTTCGCCCCCGCTTTGCTCTAGCCAGGTTGTTATGGGTGGGCGTGATGGCTACTCGTCGCGCTTCTCCTCGTGGCGAGCGGCAGCCCGCGCATCGTGGATGCCCTTGATTGCAGCATGGCGAGCGGTGCGAGCATCGTGCATGGCGTCGCGCGCCTCAGCGGCTGTTGCCTTGGCAGAGCGCAGCTTGGCGGCCAAGTCGGGGTTGGTCTCGGCAACCGCGGCGATCGTGGGGCCGTCGAGCTCCTCTTGCGTGGGCTCGGCCAAAAAGTCGATAGCATACTGGGCGGCCACCATGGAGCCCTTTGCCAGCACGGTCTCGTCGATCTTGTAGAAGCAGGAATGTTGGGCGTACGTGGCACCAATCTTGGGGTTGCGCGTACCTACAAAGGCGAGCACGCCCGGCACGCGGCGCAGGTACTCCGAAAAATCCTCGCCCGAAAGCGTGCCACGGTAATGGCCTTGACCGGTGGGGCCCAGGCACTTGATTACAGCCTGACGGCAGCGCTCGCTCGAGGCGGCGTCGTTTTCGACCTTGTAGTTGGCGATGGTGTAGTCGGTGAGCTCTGCCTCGGCGCCCAAGGCGGCCGCGGTATGCTCCACGATGCGGCGCATAAGCTCCGGCATTTCCTCGTGGGTCGAATCTCCGTAGGTGCGCACCGTGCCGGCAAGGTAGGCCGTGCCGGCGATAACGTTGCGCGCGGTGCCGCCGTGCAGCTCGCCGACGGTGATGACAGCCGGCTCATAGGGGCTGATCTCGCGCGAGACGATGGTCTGCAGAGCGTTGACGATCTCGGCGGCAACCATAACGGCGTCGTGGCCGCGCTGGGGCATGGCGCCGTGGCATGAGGTGCCGCGGACGTCGATGCGGAACCAGTCGGTATTGGCCATGCGCGGGCCGGGCTCGCAGCTCACGGTGCCGGCGTCGACCTCACTCCAGATGTGCGCGGCGTAGGCGCCATCGACGCCGTCGAGCACACCCGTGCCGATCATGAGCTTGGCGCCCTGGCCGTTTTCCTCGCTGGGCTGGAAGACGATGCGGACCTCGCCGTGGATGTCGTCGGTCATATGGCGCAGAATCTGCAGCGTGCCGAGCATCATGGCGATGTGGCAGTCGTGGCCGCAGGCGTGCATGCAGCCCTCGTTGACGCTGGCAAATTCCTCGCCGGTCTGCTCGGTGACGGGCAGGGCGTCGATATCCGCACGCAGCAGGATGCGGCGGCGCGGCGTGCCGTCCTCGCGGTAGGCATCGGGCGCGGTGCCGCGAAGGGTCGCCACCAGACCCGTCTTAAGGGGACGCTCATAGGGGATATTCATGGCGTCGAGCTGGTTGGCGATGTCGGAGGTCGTGCGCTCCTCGGCAAGGCTCAGCTCCGGGTGCTTATGGAAGTGCCGGCGCTGCTTGATGATATAGGGTTCAAACTCGGTAGCGATATCTTTGATGGCTGCGGTGACGTCGTCAGCCGCGCGAGCCTCGGTCGCCGCCATAATCTGCTGTGCCTTGGTCTTCGTCATGGTCGATTTGCTCCTTGCTGGGTTGATCGCAAAATCGTACAGGCTCTCTCCAGTATGCCACCTGCCGCTAGGGCTGGTAAAGTTGCCGTTTGCCGCTTGGGGTTTTGTTACAAGGGCGGGGGAGTACACTCGGGGGTGTTGAATTTCCTGCCAGAGATGGGGATGCCCATGCAACATATCGATCGGATTATCCGCTCCAAGAACGTCTTTACCGCGCAAGACGGCATCGATACCGCCCGCGAGCTGGCGATTGCCATCGCAGGCGACCGTATCGTCGCAGTCGGTGCGCCCGATGACGTGATCGCCGCCGCTCCCGCCGCCACGTCGGTTATCGACTACGGCGAGCAGTTTGTCTGCCCCGGTTTCCATGACGCTCATCTGCACTTCTTCCATACCTCGGTCGGTTCCTCGCCGTACATGCTTATGGATATGGGCACGTCCGAGGCGGCGCTGGTGCAACATGCGCTCGAGTTTTCCCAGGACCTGCCCGATGACGCTTGGGTTGTGACGCAGGGCTGGCGCGACTACCGTTGGGACCCGCCCGAGCATCCTACCAAGGCGTCGCTCGATGCGGCATTCCCCGATCGTCCCTGCGTTATGTATTCGGGCGACGGGCATACGCTTTGGCTCAACAGCCGCGCACTCGAGGCGCTCGGCGTCACACGCGACAGCGAGCCGCCAGCGGGCGGCAGCTACGACAAGGATGCAAACGGCGAGCTCACGGGCATTGCTCACGAGGCGGCTGCCATGCAGCTGCTACCGCGCTGCCTGGAGTGGCTGGGCGAGGACCGCATCGCGAGCGCTTACGCCGACCAGATGAAGCGTATGGCCGAGCAGGGCATCACCTCGATCTGCGATATGTCGCTCATGCCCATGCCGGGCTGCGATTTTATCCGCGACGACGTCTACGACAAACTGCAGGCAGCCGGCAAACTGGGCATCCGAGCCCATCTATTCCCCACACTGCTGGATGACCAATCGCGCTTAGAAGAACTGCAGACCCGCTACGCGAACAACGCGCTGCTCTCGGCGCCTGGTTTTAAGCAGTTCTTCGATGGCGTGTCGAGCGAACACACGGCATATCTCACCGAGCCCTATACCAATCCGCGCTTCCCGGGCGACCAGGGCCGTCTGACGGTTCCGGCTGAGCGCATGCGCAAACTGGTTCTGGCGGCCGCGGAGCGCGGTCACACCGTGCGCATCCACGTCATTGGTGACGGTGCGATTCATGCCGCGCTGGATATCTTCGAGGAAGCGGCCGACCTGTACGGCCTGCCCCAGCACGGTCATAACACGCTTGAGCATCTGGAGAACCTCTTGCCCGAGGACATCGACCGCCTGCGCAAGCTCGACGTGGTTGCCTCGAGCCAGCCCTGCCATATCACGCTCGACCCGGGTGGTCCGGAGCGCGACCTGGGCTTGGAGCGCAGCCGCATCATGTGGCCGTTCGCAACCTATAAGCAGCGCGGCATTCGCCAAGCCTTCGGTACCGACAGCCCCATCACAGCTGTTACCAGCATGAACGTGCTCTACACGGCTATCACGCGCCAGGACCCCAAAAGCCACTGGCCCGAGGGCGGCTGGCTGCCGAGCGAGCGCATCGATGCGGCAACAGCCCTGCGCAACTACACCCTGGGCAGCGCCTACGCGGCAGGCGACGAGCAAAACCTCGGCAGCCTGGAACTCGGCAAATACGCCGATCTGGTAGTCCTGGACCAAAACCCGCTCACCGTTGACCCCCAAGACCTCCAGGCCACAAAAGTTCAGGCCACCTACCTGGCAGGTAACTTGATTTACGAGCGCTAAGTATTCATGCCGTACCGTTAAGCGCGGCTCGGACAGCCTATTTTGGGATAGCGCTCGAGTCGCGTTTGTTTGCCGGTGGGGATTTGTTAGGAGCGTCCCCGCTCTGATGGATTTGGGCGCAGGGCGGATGCGCCGCTGCCCTGCGCGCTCAATTTGGACATCAGCAATGCTGCCTCTTGGTGTTTTGCATACTTCCCATTACAGATTGCATAAAAAGGCTGGGATATTCTTCCTGATCCTGATGTACCCCCGCCCGTGCCGTGCAAAAAACGGAGTATTCAGCACCGCGAGCTCTGCCGGTGCCGCTGCAGTCGGGTAGCATTGCGGAGATCGACGTCATTTTGGGGTCCGACGTGGCGCGAGGCATGCTTGTTTGTCTCGACGAGGCCTGTCTGCCGACCCAAATCGCCGGTCGAAGGCTACCGTGGGACTAATTAGATGCGCCCGGTGCGTATGCATTTGTCCCGGCCTGCTGAAAACTCCCAAAAATGCACGGTGCTCCCCAGGGGACCCGTGCTCGCAACGAAAACCATGCCCATGTCGCTATCCGCATCGCCTTTTTGCTGCACTGACTTTTCTGAATGCCGGGCTCGAATTAGTTAACCTGCCTCCCGTGTGGCTCCGGAGGGGCGGGGCATAAGGTTTATCGCGAGTTCCGAGATGGCCTTTGCCAGCGCCTCCGGGTCTTTGCCGTCCAGCCCGTACTTC
>CAJKGV010000078.1:0-8268 GCA_905199455.1 Collinsella aerofaciens
GCGCTACAGCAGATGCTCCTCGATAAAGATCGCGATGCCATCTTTGTCGTTGCTGGCGGTTACAAAATCGGCGGCGGAGCGGGTGGCGTCGCTGCCATTTGCCATGGCCACGCCCACGCCGGCGTCAGCCACCATGCAGGTGTCGTTATCGGCATCGCCAAACACGCAGATGTCCTGGAGCTCCATGTCGTTGAGCTCCGCCACGCGCACAAGGCCGCGCGTCTTGGACACGCGCGGATCCATGAACTCGTAGAGCCGTTGCGTGGTTTGCAGAGCCGCCGCCTTGACGGTGTCGTCGGCAAACGTCGATGCTCGCTCAATCACCCGCGGCATTACCTCGGGCGCCATGGTAAACATCACCTTGGGCTGCGGCTCGCGCAAGAACTCGGCAAAATCGACCACCTGGTAGGGCACGCCGTCGACGCGCGACAGGTGCTCGACGCACGCGTTGCTCTCGGGCACGTAGAACACGCCGTCTCGGGGGCAGACGGGTGTTGCCGGAAGGTCCGCCATGTGCTTGCAGATGCGCGCGATGGTTTCGCCCGGCAGCGGATAGCTCAGCTCGTTGATGTCGTGCGCGCGGTCGATGACCTCGGCGCCACCGCAGCCCACCATCACGTCTACCAGGCCTTCGATGCCCCAGAGCTCGTACATGGCCTCGGTCGCGTGGGCGTCGCGCCCGGTGCACAGGCCAAAGAGCACGCCGCGCTCGCGCAGGGCGCGGATCGCCGCCACGGTGCGCGGGGACACCGTGTGCTGGCTCGTGAGCAGCGTGCCGTCGATATCGCAGAACACGGCTTTGATATGGCTGAAGGTGGTGTCCATGGGGGCCTTTCTGGGTTGTGCGGCGGTGTGGGGTGTATTCGTGAACGGCGTACATGGTATACCAAGGCGCGCACGGGGTGCTTTGGTGCAAAACTACCACAAAGGAGCCTGGCCCCTTTGTGGTGGCCGGACCCGAAGGGTGGCCTGGCCGGAGCGCAAACCATCACAGCATTCGACGTTTTTCGGCAAAATCGCGATTTTCGCTGAATGTTGTGATGGTTTTACTGCCTTGCGGCACGATCGAAATGCCGGCGGCCAAACAGCAGCAACGCCGCGGGAACCGCCGTCACGACCATGCCCGCCCCGACGAGTGTCTGCTGCACACCAAACGTCGCCGCCAGCCAGGGGGCAATCGCCAGCGGGGCCACACCAGCGAACATGTTGCCAAAGCCCATGACCGAGTTGACGCGGCCGAGTTGCTCGAGCGGCGCCGTCGTTTGCACGATGGTGTTGTGGAGCGGATTAACGACGCCCCAGGCCACGCCCAAGGCAATCTGGCCAATGAGGGCCACGCCTATGTACGGCGTCCCCACGTAGAGCAGACTTCCCAGGCCCACACACATAAGCGCTACGAGCAGGGTTTTGAGGCTGACGAGGCGCGGCGGCAAGCGGAGCGCGACCACGGCGCCCAGTGCCGCGCCGACGCCGCTGGCCGACGAGAGCCAGCCCATCCATTCGACACCGACGTGCAGGACATCGCGGTAGAAGAACGACTCCAGCGGATCGAAGGCACCGTAGCCAAAGTTCGAGAGGAAGATGATGCAGAACAGCAAGGCGAGGATACTGTTGGTGAAGACTGTCTTGATGCTTGTCGCGAAGGTGGCGCGGGCGAACGTGCTGGGGTTGGAGCTTTGGCTGGCAGTACTTGCCGTCGCACCGCTTTCCGCGAGATCGCTTTCGCGCACGGCGACGCGACCCGCTTGCGGCCTAAAGCCCCAACCGGCAATGAGCGCCAACGCGGTAAAGAGCATCATGAGCACAAACACCGCACGTGACGATGTAGCCGCCGCGACAAAGCCGCCCAGCGTGGGGCCAACGATGATACTCACGTTTGAAAACATGGCGACGGCGGAGTTGATGTCTTTGAGCTCGACAGGATCGTCGGTGAGGTAGGCCGGATAGGATGTGGCGATGGGCTGGGCGAACCCCAACACAAAGCCCAGGAGCACCGCGCCGAGCAGGACGATACCGGTCGCACTGCCAAAGACGAGGATCGCCGCGCCGGTTGCGAGAGCGCCGACGATGCTCAGCAAGAAATGGCGGCGCGGACCCCATGCGTCGAGCGCAGCGCCGCCCGCAAAGGATCCCAGGATCACAAATACATTCATAAACAGGACGGCCAGCGATGTCGCCACGACCGAGGCATCGTCTACATAGGTAAGCGTTCCGATGACGCCGATGAAGTAGCTGGTCTGAAAACCGGTGTAGATGAGAAAGCGCATCGCCACCAGGCGCTTAGCCTGCACGGACAGCGATGATTGAGGCTTTGAGAAAAGAGGGGCAAGCATGGAGACTCCTTGTTTCATACGAATGCGGACGGCGGGCATTCGCCACCGTCTGTCAAATCAATCTATCCGCACGAAACATTAAGGACGCATCAAGCCCCTTCTCTCCGTTTTTCGCCCGTCATGAACTACTTGGTAGATTGTAAGGCATGTCCCACACATCTACCAAAGCAAAAACCACCACAAAGGTGCCTGGCCCCTTTGTGGTGGAAATGACGTTTGTCCAGATAAAACCTGCCAAAATAAACCTGTCCCTTTTTGACGGGTTTTAGGCCAGATGATCTTGGATAAGGTCGCAGATGGCTCGGGCGTCGTTGATGTTGATGGCTCGGGTCGCAAAGCCGGCGTCGAAGGCCTGACGCGCCAAGGCCTCGTTACAGGCAAGGGCCAGCGTGCGGCCGTCGACCAGGTCGAGCGAGCTCTTGCCGCGCAGACGGTCGACACCGGAGCGCGCGACGACGATGTTGTCGAAGCCCTCGGTCTTGTAGCCCTCGATGATCACCACGTCGACATCGTTGTAGCGCGACAACAGCTCGCGCGCGGGCATCTCGTCCTCCTCGCGCGTGTCGGCGTACTCCGCCCAGCGCGTGGCGCAGATGAGGCCCACGTGCTTGGAGCCGGCCTGGTGATGGCGCCAGGTGTCCTTGGCGGGCACATCGATATCAAAGCCGTGGTGCCCATGATGCTTGAGCGACCCCACGCGCAGGCCGCGGCGGGTGAGCTCGGCAATGACCTTCTCGACGAGCGTGGTCTTGCCCGAGTTTTGGTAGCCGATAAACGCGATCGCGGGGACGGCCGGCGCCGGAGCTGCGGGCGCGACGGCGACGGGTGCGCTCGCGGGCGCGTCGCCCGCGGCTCCCACGGCCTCGACAGCAGCGGCCTGACGCTCTGCACGATCCCACACGCCCGAGCGGCCGCCCTCCTTGTGCAACAGGCGCACGTCGACGATCTCCATGCCGCGATCGACGGCCTTGCACATGTCGTAGATGGTCAGACACGCGGCACTCGCGCCGGTCAGGGCCTCCATCTCGATACCTGTCTTGCCCGTCACGCCGGCCGTGACCAGCACGTGAAAGCCAACCTGCCCGTCCGCACGCGCCGGTGCCCAGCCCTCGGGCACGTCCTCGGCCGGCGTTCCCGCCGAAGCGATGGGCTCGATATCGCACTTACTCTTGGTAATGAGCAACGGATGGCACATGGGAATGATGTCGCTCGTGCGTTTGATGGCCATGATGCCCGCCACGCGCGCGCAAGCGAGCACGTCACCTTTTTTGGCGCGGTCCTGCAGCACCATGACCTGCGTCTCGGGGTGCATAAGGATGGTGCCCTCGGCGATGGCGATGCGATGCGTCTCGGCCTTGTCGGACACGTCGACCATCCGAACCTCGCCCTTGGCGTCCACGTGCGTCAGCTCGTCACGACGGGCGTCACGGGCGGGCTCGGTGGCGGCGCTGGCGGTCGGCTGCGCGGACGCGTCGGCGTTGCCAGCATTCGCCGCAGCCGTGACTTTGTGGGCAGACATCGCGGCCCTGCGAGCGGCCTTGGTGGCATCGGCGTACCTGCTCTTGGCCATATGATCATCCTCCGATTTGGGACATAAATCGTTGCGTGCCCTCAATTATCGCGTGTTCCTGCGGTTTGTGGGCCACGGCATCGCGCCAAATCGAAAGTACCTGCATATCATCACCACGGCGCAGGGCGTCGCGCACCGAATATTCGGCATCGCTGAACAGGCACGGACGCACGTTGCCATCGGCCGTCAGGCGCAGACGGTTGCAGTTCGCGCAAAAATGATTGGACATGGCGCTGATAAAGCCGACCGTTCCCGCCGCGCCCGGAAAGTGCCAATAGCGCGCAGGACCCGCGCCGGCAGGAGCGTCGTTGATGTCGAGCGGCTCGAGCTCGCCAAGTCCCGTCGCGGCGGCCCCGGCATTGATGCGCGCCCGCAGCTCGTCGCTCGGCACGGTATCGCTCGCGTCCCACAGCTCGGGATTGAGCGCGGGAGCATGCGGATCCACAGCGCAATGCGAGCTCGTGCGCTCGTCACCGATGGGCATATATTCGATAAAACGCAGGTGGATGGGGCGGTCGACGGTCAGCCGTGCGAGGGCCGCCATATCCTGGTTGAGCCGGCGCACCACAACGCAGTTGACCTTAACGGGCTCAAAGCCCCAAGCCAGCGCCGCGTCGATGCCAGCCATAGTCTGCTCGAGCCGACCCAGGCGCGTGATCTTTCCAAACAGCGTAGGGTCGAGTGTGTCGAGCGAGATGTTAACGCGGTCAAGCCCGGCATCTTTGAGCTGCGGTGCCAGCTTGGGCAGCAGGGCGCCGTTGGTGGTAAGCGAGATGTCCTCGATCTGCGGAATCGCGCGGATGTCGCGAATGAGCGGGATGATGCGGCGGCTGACCAGCGGCTCGCCACCCGTCAGGCGCACGCGGCGAATACCATCCCCCGCCACTAGGCGCACAAAGCGGGCGATTTCCTCGGCGCTGAGCAGCTCGTCGTGCGCGCGGGGCGCCACACCGTCGGCCGGCATGCAGTAAATGCAGCGGAAATTGCACTTGTCGGTAATGGCAATGCGCAGGTAGTTGATATCGCGACCAAAACCGTCATGTTGCACGTGCCCGCCCACGCAGCCTCCCCTCACGCGGCGTTTTATTCTTCGGAAAACATAATACCCCACGAGAGAATCATGCCGACACCCGTACGACAGGACAGGTCGCTTCGAGCAAAACGGACTTTCCAAGCCCATCCTCAGCACAGACCATCACAACATCCGATGCTTTTCCCGATTTTGGCAAAAAACGTCGGATGTTGTGATGGTTTGCCTGCCGCAGCGCCCCGTAGAAGGACCAAAGCACCCCTAAAGGCCGCCGTCCCAGTGTCGAATCACGAACTCTCGCAGGTCGTTCTGACGTTTCTGGAATGTCTCGCTTCGGTCGCACTTAAGGCCCATAGCGAGCGCGATGGCGTTCATCGCCCGGTGCAATTGCAACTGGTGGGCAAACTGAGTCCCGGTGAGGACGATCATCCTAAAGCCCAGCGCGCTCAGCACGGTCATGCGCTCCGCATCCGACGCACTGCGCTGTTTATCAAGATGGTCCGAGCCGTTGTATTCAATCCCCGTACCGCTCGCAGGCGCATATACGTCGATCTCGAAATACCCGGCCTTAGCAAGATACTTGAACTCGTTGGGAACATCGACCCGATGGTTGAGCTCGATCTTGGCGTATCCCAGCCCTCCCTGAGAACGTTTTGCTACGACCATGATTGCGGCGGCCGTCTCCATGGGCGACCGCGCGGCGTCGTGCACGCGCTTGAGCACGGTGGCCGCGCGTATAGCCCCCTGACGAGATCGGTTCTCATTGCAATAAGCAATCAAGTCGGCAACGGTATACCTCTGCCCCATCTCAATATAATCGCCTGTCGACAGATGATTCAAATGGTATCGGGCACAGATTTCGTAGCCATATTCCAGCTGCTCGGGCTCACTCATCCACGAACCCGCTTGGACAAAGCACATGGCCTCATCAACCACTAGAAGGCCCTCTGCCACCTCGATAAGATGGTCTGGAGGTATCGGCGCTCCAAACACGTGGCACCTAAATCCAGCCGGCGTCGAGCGCTCAAAATCGAAGTTGACGAGCGTATCGATATGATCGAGCTCTTCTCGTGGAATACCAAGCGAAACCAGATGGTCGGTAACGATCCCAACTGCCGTTGAAGCCCTCAGCCCCTTGGCATCGAGTCCCAATTTGGGCAGGCTCGCGGTCGGTTCCGCCTCGTTAGCAAGCGAGTCCTCATCGTATAGGCTGCTTGCTCGCGAGAGCAGCTCGGACGGACGTGCCACGTTGTGGTACAGCCAGGCAGTCTTATGGGACAGGACGATCGGCAGGTCCATGAGCCCTCCAATGGAATCGGATAACCAACCTTATTCCCCTGCCCACGGATCCGCACACCTTCGTGCGCAAGAAAGCGATTCCACCCGATCGAGTGGCAGAAAAACCATCACAACATTCGATGCTTTTTCCGATTTTGGCGAAAAACGTCGAATGTTGTGATGGTTTGAGGCGAGGTAAGAGGCACGGAGAGATCAAAGCATCGTGCTCGAACGGGTTAATCCAGCTCTTTTAAGCCATGCGCCAGCTGCCAGTACTCGCCGTGCTGGGCGAGTAGCTCTTCGTGCGTGCCGCGCTCGATGATGCGGCCGTGTTCGAGGACCATGATGGCGTCGGCGTCGCGGACAGTGGACAGGCGGTGCGCGATCATAAACGTGGTGCGACCGCGCATGATGCGGTCCATACCGCGCTCGATGAGCTTTTCGGTACGCGTGTCAATGGAGCTCGTGGCCTCGTCCAGGATGAGCACCGGCGGATCGGCGACGGCCACGCGCGCGATGGCGAGCAGCTGACGCTGACCCTGCGACAGGTTGGCGCCGTCGGCCGTGACCGGTGTGTCGTAGCCCCGCGGCAGGCGGCGGATAAACGAGTCGGCGCAGGCGGCCTCGGCAGCGGCGCGCACCTCCTCGTCGGTCGCGTCGAGCTTGCCAAAGCGGATGTTCTGCGCAATGGTGCCGCTAAACAGGTGCGTGTCCTGCAGCACAATGCCGAGCGACCCGCGCAGGCTGGCCTTGGCAATGTGCTTGACGTCGATGCCGTCGTACGTGATCTCGCCGTCATCGACCTCGTAGAAGCGGTTGATGAGGTTGGTAATGGTCGTCTTGCCGGCGCCCGTGGAGCCCACAAACGCAATCTTTTGCCCCGGCTTGGCAAACAGGTTGAGGTCCGTGAGCACGCGGGCGCCCGGCACGTAGGAAAAGTCCACGGCATGGAAGCGCACGTCGCCGGCAAGCGGGACCAAGCCGCACGTGAGCTCGATGCCGTCGGCGGCCACCGCGCGGCCCGACTCATCAACGGCTGCCACGTCATGCAAATGCCCGTAGACGCCCACGCCCTGGCCCTCGGGAATTTTCCACGCCCACGCGGCATCGCCCGTCTGCACCAGCTCCACGCAGCCCTCGTCCACCTCGGGCTCAAGGTCCATAGCCGCAAACAGGCGCTCGGCACCGGCCAACGCGTTGAGCAAGAAGTTGCCGAGCTGCGTAAACTGGTTGATGGGCATGGCGGCCTGGCGCACAAAGACCAGGTAGCTTGCAAGTGCGCCCACGTCGGCGAGCCCCTTGATGCAGAGCATGCCGCCCGCCACCGCGACGATGGCATAGTTGACGTAGCCAATCACGACGGTCATGGGCACCATGGAGTTGGCGTAGCTCACGGCGGCGGTGCCGGTGCGGCGAAGCTCGTCGTTGCGGCAGGTGAAGCCGGCGACATTCGCTGCCTCGCGGTTAAAGACCTTGACGACCTTTTGGCCCGAGACCATCTCTTCGATATATCCGTCCAGGTCGCCAAGCGATGCCTGCTGGGCGGCAAAGAAGCGCTTTGAGCGCGCGCCCGAGTAGCGCGCATACAGCACAATGGCCGCATCGCACACGAGCGTGATGATCGTGAGCTGCCAGTTAAGGATGATGAGCATGGCCGTGGTGCCCACAACCTGAATGGCGGCCTGAATCATGTTGGCAAAGCTGTTGTTGAGCGCCTCGGAGACGGTGTCGACGTCATTGGTGAAAAAGCTCATGATGTCACCCGAGCGCGTGCCGTCAAAATAACTGAGCGGCAGCGTCTGGATGTGCGCGAACAGGTCGCGGCGAATATCGGACACCACGCGTTGGGCCGCGCGCACCATAATCTGCGAGTAGCCCAGGGCCGAGAGCACGCCCGCAGCGTAGATGATCACCGTCAGGATGACCTGCTTGGCAAGCAGTTCCTCCCCGCCCGTGGCCAAACCGTTAACGATGGGGCGCACCATGTAGGTGCCGACGAGGCTCGCGATGGCGGCGACGGAGGCGAGCACGCCCACCGCGAGCAACGAGAACTTGGC
>CAJKGV010000079.1:0-8145 GCA_905199455.1 Collinsella aerofaciens
TCGGCCATTCCCAGCTGGGTCGCAACCTCTGCCGGCGGATTGACGATCGAGAAATCGTAGACCACCGAGGTCACCTTCTCCCCGCGATGCTCGTACGAAAAGCCTTGGGCTCGGTCGTTCTTGCCTTGGAAAAACACCTGGCTGGGAAGCCCCGCCGTGTCCTTGACGTAGGTGCCCGATCCGCGGCGACTTGTGACCAGGCCCTCCTCGGTGATCTGCTCGATCGCGCGCTTGACGGTGATCTTGGAAACGCTATACAGCTCGCAAAACTCTACGACGGTGGGCAGTTTGTCGCCCGGCTTAAGGGAGCCGTCCTCGATGCTTCGACGGATATCTGCAGCTATCGCCTCATATTTGGGAATCATGCAATCCTCCCTTCATATTTGCGTTGATATAAAAGAGAGTATACCTACTTAAAAAGCATCCATATGGCTTTCATCAAAGAAGTTCGATAAAGAAAAATAAAAAAGACGCTTTACATAATAAATTAGAGCGCTATAGTTACAGACAACAAGCGAGATGCATTGGCGTTTGCTTGTGCTGTTTGGGGACGGATTTGTTTTGGCGGGCAGGGTATCCAGATACCTGGTGCGCGCCCGCGCCGGATAACCTGCCAAAGCAAACCCGTCTCCAACCGAAAGCTCTAGACACGAAAGCGAGGACTTTGATGGCTCAGTATCAGCTGCCCCGTGACTTCTTTTTTGGCGCTGCTATGTCCGGCCCGCAGACTGAGGGTCAGTGGAACCAGGGCGGCAAGCTCGAGAACCTGTGGGACACCTGGTCCATCCAGGATCTGGGTTCGTTCTACAACTGCGTTGGCTCTTATGCCGGCAATGACTTTATGGCCAAGTACCAGGAAGACTTTCGCATTTTGAAGGACTTGGGCCTGAATACCTATCGCACTTCCATCCAGTGGAGCCGTCTGCTCGATGCCGACGGCAACCTTAATGAGGAGGGCGCTGCATGGTATCACGAGCTGTTCCGCGCCTCTCGCGAGGCCGGCCTGGAGCCGTTTGTCAACTTGTACCACTTTGACATGCCCACCTACCTCTTTAACCGCGGCGGCTGGGAGAGCCGTGAAGTCGTCGAGGCTTACGCGCATTACGCCGACGTCGCCTTCCACGAGTTTGGCCAGGAGATTAAGTACTGGTTCACCTTTAACGAGCCCATCGTCGAGCCCGAACAGCGCTATCAGGAGGGCGTGTGGTTCCCGCAGCTCCACGACTTTAGCCGCGCCCGCACCGTGCAGTATCACATTTCGCTGGCGCACGCTCTGGCCGTGGCCAACTACCGTAAGGCCTGTGACGAGGGCGTTATTCGCGCCGATGCCAAGATCGGCATGATCAACTGCTTTACCCCGGTCTATACCAAGGAGAACCCAAGCGAGGCAGACCTCGAGGCCGTGCGTATGACCAGCGGCATCAACAATCGCTGGTGGCTCGACCTTATTACCAAGGGCGAGCTTCCTGCCGACGTGCTCGACAGCTTGGCCGAGGGCGGCGTTAAGCTCCCGTTCCGTGCCGGCGACCAAGAGATTCTCAAACAGGGTGTTGTCGACTGGCTCGGCTGCAACTACTACCACCCCACGCGCGTCCAGGCGCCGGCGAGCAAGGTCGACCAGTACGGCCTGCCGCACTTTGCCGACGAGTACGTATGGCCCGACGCCGTTATGAACGAGAGCCGTGGCTGGGAGATCTACCCGCAGGGCCTCTACGACTTTGGCATGGACTGCGCTAAGAACTACCCCGATCTTGAGTGGTTCGTTTCCGAGAACGGTATCGGCATCATGGACGAATACAAGAACCGTGACGCCGAAGGAACCATCCAGGATGACTACCGCGTCGACTTTGTACGTCAGCACCTGGAGTGGGTGGCCAAGGCCATCGACGAGGGCGCCAAGTGCCGCGGATACCATTACTGGGCCGTCATCGATAACTGGTCTTGGGCTAATGCCTTTAAGAACCGTTACGGTTTTGTCGAGGTTGACCTTATGGACGGCTACAAGCGCCGCCTTAAGAAGTCGGCGGCCTGGCTCAAACAGGTCGCCACGACCCACGTGGTTGATTAGCGACCGGGCGAACGCCCAGACCGCGCGCCGCCGCGCGCAACACATGGCACATCTGGTGGCAGAGGGCGAAAGGCCACCGTGCGCATAGGAAAAGGCCGGATTTGAAAGTTAGGAGCAATCATGGCCAGTGACAATGGAAAGAGCTTCCTCGACAAGTTTGCCGAGGTCTCTGCGAAGGTGGGAAACCAGGTTCACCTGCGTTCCCTGCGTGACGCCTTCGCGACCATCACGCCGCTCTATATCCTTGCGGGTATCGCGGTTCTTATTAACAACGTCGTGTTCCCCCTGTTCCCGCTCGATGCGGCGGGTCTTGCCAACCTTCAGACGTGGGGTTCGGCGATTACGCTGGGCACCCTCAACGTCTCTGCCATTATCTTGGCCGGATTGATTGGCTACAGCCTCGCTAAGAACAAGCGTTTCGATAACCCGCTCGCTTGCGTGGTCGTCGCTATCTCTGCTTTCGTCATCATGATGCCGCAGCAGGTCACCGCCACGCTTGCCGCCACGAGCCCGCTGCTCACCGACAAGATCACCTCCGCCGAGGTCACGGGCGCCCTTTCGACTACCAACACCGGCACCAACGGTCTGTTCTCGGCTATTATCATCGCCCTGCTCTCCGTCTCGCTCTTCATCAAGATTTCTGGCGTCGAGAAGCTCAAGGTTAAGCTGGGCGAGGGCGTGCCTCCCGCGGTCTCCAACTCCTTCAACGTCATGATCCCGATGCTGCTCAACCTCGCGATCTTCGCTCTTGCCGCAGCCCTGCTCGCCGTGTGCGCCGGCACCGATCTGTGCACCATCATCTCCACGTGCATCTCCAACCCGCTCAAGAGCATCATGAACGCCGGTCCGTGGGCTGTTATCTTCATCTACACCCTTGCTAACCTGCTGTTCTGCGTCGGTATTCACCAGTCCACCATCTCTGGCGCTACCGTCGAGCCGATCCTGACCATGCTCATCGTCGACAACATGGCTACCTTTGCCGCCGGTGGCACCATCCAGCCCGATCACTACATGAACATGCAGATCGTTAACAGCTTCGCCCTCATCGGCGGCTCGGGCTGCACCCTCATGCTCCTGCTCGACACGCTCCTGTTCTCCAAGAACAAGGCTTCCGAGACCGTTTCCAAGATGGCTATCCTGCCTGGTCTGTTCAACATCAACGAGCCGGTTATCTACGGTTACCCCATCGTGTACAACCTGCCGCTCATGATCCCGTTCGTTCTTCTTCCCGACCTGTTCATCGGCATCACCTATGGCCTTACCTGCGCAGGCATCATCAGCCCCTGCATCGCCCAGGTGCCCTGGACTATGCCTCCCGTCATCAATGCCCTGCTCGCTACGGGCTTTGACTGGCGCGCCGGCGTGTGGCAGGCTCTCGAGATTGTCATTGGCATGGCCGTCTACCTGCCCTTTATGAAGATTTCCGAGAAGGCAATCGCCAAGCAGGAGGCTCTCGCCGAGTAGAACGCCTAACGTTCGTCCCTTTCACCTTTGCGGGCGCCGGTACGCGGTGCCGGTGCCCGCGGCTCTCTCCCTTGTGTAAAGATGCAGGGGGGGGTGGGCACAATAGCCGCAAGGAATAAAACCAGTCGTCGTCTGCGCGCCGCGCAGTTATAAGGAGGAAACCATGAAGAAGATCATGCTCTGCTGCAATGCCGGTATGTCCACGAGCCTGCTGGTCCAGAAGATGCAGGCCGAGGTTGCAAACCGTGGTCTGGATATTGAGGTCGAGGCTCGTCCCATGAACGAGGCCCACGATCACCTGGACGAGTGCGACATGTTGCTGCTTGGTCCGCAGATCGGCTACACCAAGGGCGATTTTGAGAAGGAGGCCGCCGGCCGCTTCCCGGTCGAGGTCATCAACATGGTCGACTACGGCCGCATGAACGCTGCCGGCATCATTGACCACTGCGTCAGCGTGATGGGCTAGGTGCTCCGCATGGACGATATGAACGAACTGCAGATGACCTGCTTTGAGATCATCAGCTACGTCGGTACCGCCAAGAGCATGTACATCAATGCCGTGCAAAAGGCCAAGGAGGGCGATTTTGACGCCGCCGAGGAGCTTATCAAGCAGGGCGACGAGGCCTATAACGGTGGCCACGATGTTCACATGGGGCTTCTGAAGAAGGAGGCCAACGGCGAGCGTAACGGCGAGGCCCCGTTGATTCTGCTGCATGCCGAGGACCAGATGGCCGGCACCGAGACCATGCGCGTCATGGCGACGGAGCTCATCGAGGTTCACAAGCAGCTGCAGGCACTTCAGGCCTAGTCGGCGTTATCGCCGCGACGGACCGTGCGGTCCAACAGACAACACAGTCCCTTTGACGGGCGCCGGGAGTCTCCGCCTCCCGGCGCCCTTATATTTGGCGAAGGCCCTGCGCGACCTTTTGAGCGGTCGTTTGCGTTTTCACAGATAAAACCTGCCAAAACAAACCTGTCCCTTTTTGGCAGGTTTTTGCCTTGGGAGCGGTACCATACAGGCAATGTTTAAACGAGAAAGGCGGGCTCCCATGGAACCTAAGCAGTATTACATCGGCATCGACGTCGGCGGCACTTCGGTTAAGGAGGGCCTGTTCGACGAGGACGGCAACCTGCTGGCCAAGGCCAGCGTGCCCACGCCGCCCATCGTTGACGCTGCGGGCTTTGCCGCGGTGACCGAGGCTATCGACCAGGTGGTCGCCAAGGCCCAGATTCCGCGCGCCTTTGTGGCGGGTATTGGCCTGGCCGTTCCGTGCCCTATCCCGGCATCGGGCGATGCCAAGGTCAAGGCCAACATTGCCATTAACCTGCCCGAGCTGAGAGTCGCCATTCAGGAGCACTGCCCCGACGCGGTCGTTAAGTACGAGAACGATGCCAACGCCGCTGCCATGGGCGAGGCCTGGCTCGGCTCTGCCAAGGGCGTACAGAACGTGGTGATGGTCACCATTGGCACCGGTGTGGGCGGCGGCGTTATCGTTAACGGCGACGTGGTATCGGGCGTTGTGGGCGCCGGCGGCGAGATTGGCCACATGTGCCTGAACCCGGCTGAGGAGCGCACCTGCGGCTGTGGCGGCCATGGCCACCTGGAGCAGTATTCCAGCGCCACCGGCGTGGTGAGCAACTACCTTGCCGAGTGCGAGAAGGCGGGCGTCGAGCCCATCGAGCTGACCGGCCCCTCCGATTCCAAGGACGTGTTCCAGGCCTGCCGCGAGGGCGACAAGCTCGCGCTGGCCGCGGCCGATACCATGGCCGACTATCTCGGTCGCGCCCTGGCGCTCATTGCCAACGTGGTCGATCCCGAGATGTTCCTGATCGGCGGCGGTGCTTCCGCTTCGGCCGATGTCTACCTCGACAAGGTCCGCGAGCACTTTAAGCAGTACGCGCTCTCCGCCTCGCGCGAGACGCCCATTAAGGTCGCTTCGCTCGGCAACGACGCCGGCATCATCGGTGCCGCCTACGTAGCCCTGCGCGCCGCCGGTAAATAGCTGGTGCGGGGGCAGGTGGTGAAAGGGGGACAGGCTTCGTCCCTGACCTCGCCTCAGCGCTTGCCCCAAATTGTGCCGCGACCCTTCCGTCTCATAAGGTTCGGCGTCAGCGTGCTACCATAGCTACGTCCAAGTACACATATCAAGTGGAGGATATCCATGGCAAACGTTCTTGTCTTTGGTCACCAGAACCCCGATAACGACGCCATCATGAGCGCCGTCGTCCTGTCCCAGCTGCTCAACCAGGTTGAGTATGCCGGCAACACCTACGAGGCCTGCGCCCTTGGTCAGCTTCCGGCCGAGTCCGCCAAGCTGCTTGCCGACGCCGGCATTGCCGAGCCCCGCGTGATCGAGTCCGTCGAGGCCGGCCAGCTCGTCGTCCTCACCGACCACAACGAGTCCGCCCAGTCTGTCGCCGGCCTTAAGGACGCCACGGTCTTTGGCGTCGTCGATCATCACCGCATCGGCGATTTCGAGACCGCCGGCCCGCTGCACTACATCTGCCTGCCCTGGGGTTCCAGCTGCACCATCGTCACCAAGCTCGCCGGCGTGCTCGGCATTGAGCTTTCCGACGTCCAGGCCAAGCTGCTGCTCTCGGCCATGATGACCGACACGCTCATGCTCAAGAGTCCCACCACCACCGATGTCGACCGCGCTGTCGCCGCCAAGCTCGGCGAGCAGGTGGGTGTCGACCCGGTCAAGTTTGGCATGGAGGTCTTCCTCACCCGTCCGTCCGGCTCCTTCACCGCAGTCGAGATGGTCGGCAACGACATCAAGATGTTCGAGCCCGCCGGCAAGAAGCTGCTCATCGGCCAGTACGAGACTGTCGACAAGACCCGCGCACTCGGCATGATCGACGAGATTCGCGAGGCCATGCGCGCCTACGCCGCCGAGAAGGGTGCCGACGGCATTGTCCTGTGCATCACCGACATCATGGAGGAGGGCTCGCAGGTCCTGCTCGAGGGCGAGACCGAGGCTGCTCAGAAGGGCCTGGGCATTGCCGACGAGCACGACGGCGTCTGGATGCCGGGCGTCCTCTCCCGTAAGAAGCAGGTCGCTGCCCCCATCATGGCCGCCTGCTAGGTTTAGTTGACCAAACGCCACGACCGGATCGCGGACGCCCCGCGCTCCGGTCGTTTTTTTGTGCACGTCGCCGCGTCGTCTCTTGGACAGGCGCGCCCGTGCCGTTGAGCAAATAATGTTCAACCTGTGGTTCCGCTTTTCGGCCACGCCTGCGTGCTTGTCGTGCAGGGTAGGCTAGATGCAAGCGTAATACGTTAGAGCGCGGCGCCGCCACTTGGGCGGGCCGTGCTTTTTTAAGACGGGAGCTTTCCCGTGAAAGGAGCCGCCCATGGCAGCAACTGAGCAGCTGTTCAACGTTCGTGAGCGCAAGCGCTTTGAACGTCACGACATCTGGGAGCGCATCGCCGAGAACGGCACGATTTCCGCCGCCGTCATGGTCTTCGCCGCCATCGCCGCCGTCATTTGCGCCAATACCGATGCCTACGAGGCCATCCATCACTTTTTGGAGACCCCGCTGTATGTGGGTCTGGGCAACCTTACGGCCGGTCTCACCGTTGAGCTATTCGTCAACGACTTCCTCATGGCGATTTTCTTTTTGTTGGTGGGCATTGAACTTAAGTACGAGATGACGGTCGGCGAGCTCAAAAACCCGCGCCAGGCCATGCTTCCCATGCTGGCGGCCGTGGGCGGCGTCGTCGTTCCCGCCTGCATCTACCTGATCTTTAACCATGCCGGCGCGCACAACGGCTGGGCCATTCCCATGGCAACCGATATTGCCTTTGCGCTGGGCGTGCTGTCGCTTTTGGGCAATCGCGTGCCCAACGGCGTGCGCGTGTTCTTCTCGACGCTCGCCATCGCCGACGACCTCATCTCCATCGCCGCCATCGCTATCTTCTACGGTCAGAGCCCCAATCCGTTTTGGTTGGGCGCCGCCGCGCTTGTGACCTGTGCGCTCGTGTGGCTCAACAAGACGCAGCATTACCGCCTTGCCCCGTATTCGGTACTGGGCCTGCTGTTGTGGTTCTGCATGTTCAAGAGCGGCGTGCACGCTACGCTTGCCGGCGTCATCCTGGCCTTCACCATCCCGGCCAAGTGCGGCGTCAAGCTCGATAGCCTCACCGATTGGTTGGGCGAGTGCCTGCCGCTGCTTGATGACCGCTACGACGACGAGGCGCACATCCTGGGCCAGCATGACTTTACCGTCTCGACCACCAAGGTCGAGCGCGTCATGCACCGCGTGACCCCGCCGCTCATCCGCATGGAGCGTCTGATCTCCACGCCGGTCAACTTTGTGATCCTGCCGATCTTTGCGTTCGTCAACGCACAGGTTCGCCTAGTGGGCGTGGACATGAGCACGCTGCTCACCGACCCGGTGACGCTCGGCGTGTACTTTGGCATGCTGCTGGGTAAGCCGATCGGTATCTTTGGCATGACGTTCGCCTTGGTCAAGCTCAAGGCCTGCGAGCTGCCGCACAATGTCAACTGGCATATGATTGCCGGCGTGGGCATTCTGGGCGGTATCGGCTTTACCATGTCGATTCTCATCAGCGGCCTCGCCTTCCCGACGGCCCAGTTTGAGGTTCTGGC
>CAJKGV010000080.1:0-8138 GCA_905199455.1 Collinsella aerofaciens
ATGAGTTCCGCACGAACAGGAGGCGCCAGTGGCGCCTCCGTCGTGAGTCAGGACTGTCCGAAATTGAGAGGCAAGGCCCTGCGCCCGGCCCCTCGGTTCCCGCTTACGAGAGCGACGTTCTCAGCAACTCGTTGAAGAGCTTCGGGTTGCCCTTGCCGCGGCTCGCCTTCATGCACTGGCCCACCAAAAAGCCGATGACCTTCTGGTTGCCGTCACGATACTGCT
This sequence comes from Collinsella aerofaciens, assembly GCA_905199455.1. Lineage (GTDB taxonomy): Bacteria > Actinomycetota > Coriobacteriia > Coriobacteriales > Coriobacteriaceae > Collinsella > Collinsella aerofaciens_AW. The sequence goes on from CAJKGV010000080.1 coordinate 226, forward strand.
GCGCCTGATCGGCACAGTTAGCCAACACCTCGTCCACGATCGGCTGCAGCGCGCCGGCATCGCTCACCTGACGCATACCGCGCTCGTCGACGATCTTGTTGGGGTCGTCGCCGGTCTGGGCCATGGCCTCAAAAACCTCGTGCGCCTGGTTGGAGCTGATGGCATCGGTCGCCAGCAGCTTGGCCAGCGCTGCCACCTGAGCCGGCGCGATGCCGGACTCGGCCAGCGAGACGCCCGCGCCCTTAAGGTAGGCGATCATCTCGTTCACCAGCAGGTTTGCAACCGTCTGGGCCTCCTTGCCAGCCATACCGGTAGCAGCAGCCTCAAAGAACTCGGCAAACTCCGGGTCGCCGGCGATCTGCTCGGCATCGGCCGCCTTAATGCCAAAGTCGGCCTCAAAACGGGCGCGCTTGGCATCGGGCAGCTCGGGAATCTCGCCACGGCAGCGGTCAATGAACTCGTCGTCCAGATCGAACGGCGCCAGATCGGGGTCGGGGAACAGGCGATAGTCGTCGGCCGTCTCCTTCACACGCATGACCACGGTGCGCTTGCGGCTGGGCTCCCAGTGGCGGGTCTCCTGATAGATGATGCCGCCCTCCTCGAGCACCTCGGCCTGGCGGCAAATCTCGTAGGCAAGGCCGTCGTGCAGGCTCTTAAACGAGTTGAGGTTCTTGAGCTCGGTCTTGGTGCCCAGCTTGGTCTCGCCACGGCGGCGCAGCGACACGTTGCCGTCGCAGCGCATGGAGCCCTTCTCCATGGAGCAGTCTGAAATGCCCAGCGTCACAAAAATGCGACGGAGCTTCTCCATAAACAGGCGAGCCTCCTCGGGCGTGCGCAGATCGGGCTCAGTCACGAGCTCAATCAAAGGCGTGCCGCAGCGGTTGTAGTCGACGAGCGACTCGGCCGCGGCGGTAATGCGGCCCTCGGCGCCGCCCACATGGACCATCTTGGCGGCGTCCTCCTCCATGTGGATGCGCAGGATGCGAATGGGCACCGTGTAGGAACCATCCTCGCGGCGCTCGGGCATCTGCAGGCTGGACGCGTCGTAGCTGGCCAGGTGGCCGGCACGCTGGTTGCCCTCGCGCATGGTCGACGTCATGGACGTGGACAGGCCCTCGGCGTTGGCCGAAGCGCTCGCCAGGCTCTGGGCCTCGGCCTCGCCAAATGCGCAGTCGGGGCGCTCGGCGGCACCGCGACCGGTCACGTCCAGATCCAGGTGACCATACATGGCAAAGGCGACCGGACCCTGCGTGGTCTGGAAGTTCTTGGCCATGTCGGGATAGAAGTAGTGCTTGCGGTAGAACATCGAGTGGCGCTGGATCTCGCAGTTGGTGGCGAGACCGGCCTTGACGATGCTCTCGATGGCGCGCTTGTTGGGCACCGGCAGGGCGCCGGGCAGGCCCAGGCACACCGGGCACACGTTGGCGTTGGGCTCGTCATCGTGGCTGAGCTTGCAGTTGCAAAACATCTTAGTATCGAGTGCGGTGAGCTCGGTATGGATCTCCAGGCCGATCACGGCCTCCCAATCCTGCAGGACCTCGGAAAGCTCCTTCATTACAGCTCGCCTCCCTTCCCGGCAAAATCGGGCGCGACGGAAAGCGCGGGCGCACCCGTGGCGGCATCGGCAAAGCCGCGCTCCAGGGCGCGGGCAAACGTGAGCAGCTGACGGTCCTTAAACGCCGGACCCACCAGCTGGGCAGAAACGGGCAGCTGAGTATCCTCGCCCAGACCCAGCGGCACCGAGATGCCACCGTTGCCGCAGATGTTGAGCGAGATGGTGTACAGATCGGAGAGGTACATCTGCGTGGGGTCGCTGATCTCGCCAAACTTAAAGGCCGTGCGCGGCGAGGCGGGCATGAGGATGGTGTCCACCTTGGCATACGCGGCGTCGTAGTCCTGCGTGATGAGCGTGCGGGCCTTTTGCGCAGCGTAGTAGTACTTGTCGTACACGCCCGAGCTCAGCAGGTAGGCGCCGAGCATCTGACGGCGCTTGGCCTCGGCACCAAAGCCGTGGGCACGCGAAAGCGAGCTCTGATCGGACAGATTGGCGCAGCCCTCCTCCTGGTAGCCGTAGCGAATGCCATCAAAACGGGCCAGGTTGGAGAACGCCTCGGCCGGGCCGATGACGTAGTAGGCGGCGATGGCGGCGTCCAGGTGCGGCAGGTCGACCTCGACCAGCTCGGCACCCTGGTTCTGCAGCTCCTGGGCGGCGCGCTGAACAGCGGCCTTGACCTCGGGCGTCAGGCCCTCGGCCTCCATAAACGCAGGGATAATGCCCACGCGCTTGCCCTCGATGCTGTCGTTGAGATGCTCGGTAAAGTCGACGGCGCAATCCTGGCTGGTGCAGTCGTACGGATCGTGGCCCGCGCCGGTAAGTGCGTTCATGGCCAGCGCGACATCCTCGACCGTGCGGCCAAAGGGGCCCACCTGGTCGAGCGACGAGCCAAAGGCAACCACGCCGTAACGGCTCACGGCGCCATACGTGGGCTTAAAGCCCACCACGCCGCACAGCGACGCCGGCTGGCGAATGGAGCCGCCGGTGTCCGAGCCCAGCGAGAGCGCGACTTCGCCCGCGGCGACGGCGGCAGCGGAGCCGCCCGAGGAGCCGCCGGGCACGCGCTCGGTATCCCAGGGGTTGTTGGTGCGGTGGAACGCCGAGCTCTCGGTGGAGCTGCCAAAGGCAAACTCGTCCATGTTGGCCTTGCCCATGGGCAGGCAGCCGGCATCGAGCATGCGCTGGACGCAGGTGGCGGTGTAGACGCTCTGGTAGTCCCCGAGCATGCGGGAAGCGCAGGTGGTGCGCGTGCCCACGAGATTCATGTTGTCCTTGATGGCCAGCGGTACGCCCGCGAGCGGAGGCAATGTCTTGCCTGCGGCACGGTCGGCATCCACGCGCGCAGCGGCCTCGAGCGCAAGCTCGGGCGCCACCTGCAGGAATGCCTGGACCCCGCCCTCGCGCGCCTCGATGGCGGCAAGGGAGGCCTGGGCCACCTCGGTAGCGGTAAAGTCGCCGGCGGCAACGCCCGCGGCGATCTGGGCGGCGGTAAGGGAATCGAAGCTTAGCGCCATTACTCGCTCTCCCCCTCTCCCAAAATGGACGGCACGCGGAAGTAGCGGTCGCGCGCGCTGCCGGCGTTTTCGAGCGCGACGTCGAGCGGCAGGTCGCGCTCGGGCTCGCGCAGGTCATCGCCCATCACGTTGGACAGGCTTCCGATGGGATGGAACGTGGGCTCCACGTCGGGCAAGTCATATTGCAAGACGGGCTCGAGCATCTGGACGGCGTCGTTCAGGTAGGACGTCATCTGGACGAGCTCGTCATCGGTCAGTGCGATCTTTGCGTACTCGGCGATGCCGCGCACGTCTTTCTCGCTGAGTGCCATAGGCGCTCCCTTCCGCATAACAGATAAACCGCTCTAGTATACAAGCCAACGCCGCTTGGAGCAGGTGCTTTACCCAAATGCAGCGAAAACGTAACGAGGCCGGCGACTGGCAGGCGGCGGGCCGGCGGTTCTGCAGCGAAACCGCACCGTCCATAGCGAAAACCGTCTCGCCCACAACGAAAAGCATCCCGCCCGAAACGAAAACCGTCTCGCCCACAACGAAGACCATCACAACATTCGACGCTTTTCGCCAAAATCGAGATTTTCATCGAATGTTGTGATGGTTTGGAAGCCCCGACCACCACAAAGGTGCCTGTCCCCATTGTGGTGGTTCTGAACGATGTCCTATGCTGAGGCCTTGGCCTTGCGGCGCTTGCGGACCGCGTGGATCACGATGTCCAGCAGCAACAGCACAATGGCAACGACCACAATGAGCACGGCAAACTCGCGCTTGCCCCAGTGGCGGCCGGCCAGCGACTTTTGCTTGTCGACGTCCTTCTTGTTGTACTTGGTGCGCACGCAATGCACCAGCAGGCGATGGTCGTTCACGCCGTAGGGCGTGCAGGTGACGAGCGTCACCTTGTCGGCACCGGGCTCGATGGTCAGCGACTCCATCTCCTCGGGCAGCACCACCTCGGAGTCCACCATCTTGTAGGCGAGCGTCTTGTTCATGGTGTGCAGCAGCACCAGGTCGCCGGGCTCCAGCGAGTGGATGTCGTCGAACATGCTCAGGTTGCGCATGCCCGAGTGCGCGGTGAGCACGCAATGCGTCGAGGTGCCACCCACCGGCAGGCTCGTGCCCTCCAGGTGGCCGACGCCCGCCATAAGGACTTCTTCGCTCGTGCCGTGGTAGATGGGCATGCTCACGTCGATGGAGGGGATCTCGACCCAGCTCATCATGGGGTCGCGGTCAAAGATGAGTTGCTGGGCGTAGGGCTCAATCTGGTCGGCAGGGAGCTCGGTGGCCTCGCCCGCCAGCTGCTCGTTAAAGGAGCGCGCCTGGAGCAGGATGCGCTCGCGCTCCTCAACAGACAGCGCGTCCACGGTGCTGGACACCGTGCTGATCTGGTTGAACACGCCCGAGGCCTCGAGCCGGTCCAAGATCCACGGCCAGGTCATAAGGCCCACGCCAATAAGGATGATGACGATGGTGATGAGCCGGTCGGCCCAGCGCGGCAGTCGCTTGTGACGACGCTTGGGCTTTGGTTGAGGTTTGGGCTGAGGGCTTGAGCCGCCGTTGTCCGCGGCGTTATTGCTCTTCATATGTTTGGCGCCCTGCACCATCGCCGGTCACTCCTCTACAGCTCAGGTTGTCTAAACAAATAATAGCCGATTAACGAGCTCATGCGCTGCGCAACGCAGCCTGGCAGCATTGCGCAGCGCAAGTATGGGCCCGCATTTGAGTTTTCAAAATGTCCCGAATCGGCGGGGCGATTCGGGATACAATAGCTACAGGAAACGACGCACCCCGCGTAAGTACTTTGGAGCGCGGGCGACCAGTTTCCGGTGTTGTTAAATGCCCGGGCCTCTAACCCCGGGCATTCTTATTTGCGCTTGTTGCGGCGCAAATGCCTTCTACCGTCCGCACCGCGCGTGCGCCTACGGACCTTAAACCGAACCTCATACGAGTCAAAAAACGCGATGACGAACGTGCCCACCGCCGCGAGGGCAGCGAGCGCGTTAAGGAATTTCAGCATTTGGGGACCTCCGATCGAGTCGTCGGCCGCCCGCGCACGGGATGCGTCGCAAGGGTATTTTACCGTGAGCACACGCACTTACGCCTGGTGAACGCGATTTTGACAAACATTTGTTCGATAGCTACACACATGATTCCTTGGACAGCGGAGCCTGGCCGCATTGTCCGGGTTTGCCCGACGTGTTTGAGTTTTCAGAATGTCCCGAATCGGCGGGGCGATTCGGGATACAATGTCAATAGGAAACGACGCACCCCGCGTAAGTGTTCGAAAGCGCGGGCGGCCTAGTTTTCTGGTTTTGTTAAATGCCCGGGATCCTACCCCCGGGCATTCTTATTTGCGCTTGTCGCGGCGCAAATGCCTTCTACCGTCCGCGCCGCGCGTGCGCCTACGGACCTTAAACCGAACCTCATACGAGTCAAGAAACGCGATGACGAACGTGCCCACCGCCGCGAGGGCGGCGAGGGCGTTAAGGAATTTCAGCATTTGGGGACCTCCGATCGAGTCGTCGGCCGCCCGCGCACGGGATGCGTCGCAAGGGTATTTTACTGCGAGTGCATGCACCCACAGCTGGTAAACGCAATAATTGCAAACATCTGTTCGATAGTTATAAACACGATCCCTCATCCAGCGGAGCCTGGCCGCATTGTCCGGGTTTGCCCGACGTGTTTGCGTTTTCAAAATGTCCCAGATCGGCGGGGCGATTCGGGATACAATAGCTACAGGAAACGACGCACCCCGCGTAAGTACTTTGGAGCGCGGGCGACCAGTTTCCGGTGTTGTTAAATGCCCGGGCCTCTAACCCCGGGCATTCTTATTTGCGCTTGTTGCGGCGCAAATGCCTTCTACCGTCCGCACTGCGCGTGCGCCTACGGACCTTAAACCGAACTTCATACGAGTCAAGAAACGCGATGACGGATGAGTCCGCATCGGACGGTGGAGGCTGCCTGTGTTATCCAAAAAGAACGGGGCAGACTCCAGCGCGGAATCTGCCCCGAAAAGAGAATGGCAAAGCAAGAACGTGGATGGACGAGAAAAGTGTCCGCAAGTCTCATGGCCATCACATCCCACCTGCCAAAGGGATGGGTGAGTGAGCGTTACTCCTGCTCGGACTCCTCAGCCTGCTTACGGCTGCGGATGAGGTGCGCCACGCCGATGCACAGCACCGCGCCACCAGCGATCCAAGTGAAGGTCACGCCGTTAAGGCCGGTCAGCGGGAGGTTGGAGCCCTTCTTGTTCTTGACGGTGAGGATGACGGTGCCGTCAGTCTGAACGCCGTCAATCTTGACGAGATCGGAGGCAGGCGTCGTTCCCGTAATCCTCAACGTATTCGGGTCGGAAGCACCTTCAAGCAACTCGCCCTCTTCCTTACCAAGGCCATCAGCCTCGATGGTGAAGGTAAATTTGGGCAGCGTATTGTAACCACCAGGGGTCTTGACCTCCTCAACGGTATAGGTACCGGCGTCGAGCCCCTTTACACTAATTACGCCATTAGAATCGGTCGTAAACCTATGTGCATCGCCACCAAGCGACCCGTCCCCCTGAACAAACTGCGTGCCCTCCACGCCAGATGCAAGCTCGTCAGCGCCTGTGGCTTTGATGGTAAATTCAACGCCCTCGAGTTTCTTGCTGTTGTCGTCAAAGTCCTTCTTGACAAGCTGGAGTGCATAGGTGTAATCGCGAACGGTATCGGACACGGACTCACCCTTGCCATTGCTCATGGGATTGTTGGAGTAGATGAGCTTGACGCTGTTGGGATTGCCCTCGCCGCCAACAGTAACCTTATCGACCTTCTCGTGGTCGAGCTTGGCAGTATAAGTGACGACGACATTAGAGCGGCCGTCGAGCGTCGCGCTGGCCGCGTTCGCAGCAGCTTTGAGGTCGGCAAACTTTACGGTCAGCGTGTTAGTCGCATCATCAATCGAAACATCGTAACCGGTATCGAGACCAAGAGTCGCGTTGCGCGAAAGGGTCGTATTACCGATTTTAACGATGACGCTGCTATCATCTGCCGTCAGACCGTCAGAAAGCTTATCGCTGAACTCATAATGGTAAGTATCGAACGTTGCGATATTGCTGGCAACGGTGCCAGTCAGCTTATATTCAACTTTCTGGTCCATCTGCGAGTCGGCCTTGTCGGCCCAATTGCTGCCGTCGTCGTTTCTGACTTTCTTCACAACTGTGGGAATGCTGGTCTTCTCGGTAACGGTCACGAGAGCGTCGCCGACAACAGCGAAGATCGGCGAAGTACCAGTATTCTTCTTCACTTCCTGATCGGTGCTCAAGGTGCTCTCATCAGTCACAAAGAGATAATAGCCTTGCAGGGCATTTCCGTTGCCATCCTGGGGCTTAAAGACATCGTTGGTGGTAAAGGAAGAACCCGTCTGGTCTACGTTCTTCACGACCGCCTTTGCCAACCCGTTGAACAGATTGTCGTTTTCAATGGGGGTCGTCTCGCCGGTGCCATCTACATGATCGGTCAGATACTTAGCAGCAGCTTGTGCTGAGGAGCTAAGGGTGATACCAGATTTGGGTACATTTGAAAGATAGTTCAGGACCGCATCCTTCGCCTTAGGGCTCGCCCAATCGATGTTCGAAACGACCTTGCCCGACCCGTCGGTTCCATCCACAACATCGGCCTTGAAAATCTGGTAGGCCTTGTACGTCACATCGCCATTCTCATTGTTCTTGTTGATCTTGATGCTATTGGTCGTAGTCGCCGCACCCTCAGCAGCAAACGCCATCGTGACCGGGGCCATGACTCCGCCGAAGCTCAGCGCCGCCGTGAGGCCGGCGGTTACTGCCAGGCGTGCGATGTTCTTGCTCATGCTCATCTTCT
>CAJKGV010000081.1:0-8079 GCA_905199455.1 Collinsella aerofaciens
TGGCAAAGATTTTCATGTAATCATCGAACCCCTGTCCGGTGAAGGTGCCGCCCTTTGTTCTCGACCGCCGATGACGGAGGCCTGCTCGAGTATGCGCAGTACACTCGCCCTGCTGAATTCAACGGCGAGGGCGTGCCGCCGGTGCTCGTGAGCGGTGACCATGCCAAGGTCGATGCCTGGCGCCGTAAGAATGCCATCGAGCGTACCTGCCGCTGGCGTCCCGACCTGATCGAGACGGCACGGCTTACGCCCCAGGAGCGCGCATACGCGCAGGAGATTCTGGACGCTTCGTATTCGCAGAGCGAGGAGTGAGAATGGTTCCATCGCAGCATTCCGCGTTGAGGGGCGCCTTTGAGTGGATCGCGGTCATCGCAATCGCGCTCGTGGCCACCTTCCTGATCCGCACCTTTGTGGTCGAGCCCTTTGTGGTACCCACCGGCTCCATGGAGGACACGATCGAGATTGGCGACCAGATCCTGGCACAAAAGGTGAGCCTCGAGCTCGGTCAGCCCGTCAAACAGGGCGATATCGTGGTGTTCCACAACCCCGATGCCACTTCCGAGCATGATGTTCTTGTCAAGCGTGTTATTGCCACGGCCGGCCAGACGGTCGACCTGCAGGACGGCAAGGTCGTCGTCGACGGCCAGGCGCTCGATGAGGACTATACGACCGGCATGAGTTGGCCGCTTTCGGTCCAAGCGCCTGGCGCCCAGGTGAGTTATCCCTACACCGTTCCCGACGGGTGCGTGTGGGTGATGGGCGACAACCGCGAAAACTCTGCCGACTCGCGCTACTTTGGTCCCGTCGATCGCTCTGATTTGATCGCTGTGGCGCTTGTGCGCTACTGGCCGCTCAACCGCATCGGCGCTATCGACTAAAAACCGCTATAGTACAGTACCTAACCGTGTAATCGTTTCGACGAGGGGATATTAGAGGCATGAACGCTTCATCGCTTTCCTTCCAAGACATCATCCTGCGCCTCCAGCAGTACTGGGGCGAGCAGGGCTGCGTCATTATGCAGCCCTATGACTCCGAGGTCGGTGCCGGTACCTTCCATACCGCGACCACGCTGCGCTCGCTCGGTCCCGCCGAATGGCGCACCTGCTATGCGCAGCCCTGCCGCCGTCCCGCCGACGGCCGCTACGGCGAGAACCCTAACCGCATGCAGCACTACTATCAGTTCCAGGTGCTCATTAAGCCCTCTCCGGTTAATGCTCAGGAGCTTTACCTGGGGTCTCTTGCTGCCATTGGCCTGGACCCCAACGACCATGACGTCCGTTTTGTCGAGGACGACTGGGAGAGCCCGACGCTGGGCGCCTGGGGCCTTGGCTGGGAGGTCTGGCTCAACGGCATGGAGGTCACGCAGTTTACGTACTTCCAGCAGGTGGGCGGTATCGAGGTCGACCCCGTGCCCGTCGAGATCACCTATGGCCTGGAGCGTATCGCCATGTACGCTCAGGGCGTCAACTCGGTCTACGATCTGGTGTGGAGCTATCTGCCCGACGGCACGCCCATGACCTACGGCGACGTGTTCCTCGAGAACGAGCGCGAGTTCAGTGCCTATAACTTTGAGGTCGCCAACGTCGAGATGATGCGTCAGAAGTTTGACGACTACGAGGCCGAGTGCCATTCCTGCCTGGAGCGCAAGCTGCCGTTGCCGGCGTACGACTGTGTCATGAAGTGCAGCCACGCCTTCAACCTGCTCGATGCCCGCGGCGCCCTGTCCGCGGTCGAGCGTGCCAACTACATCCTGCGCGTCCGCGCCGTCGCCAAGGCGTGCTGCGAGGCCTACATGGCCGAGGTCGCCGGAGTGAACGAGAATGCCGACCAGGAAGGCGAGGTGGCGTAAGCCATGGCAGACGCTAAGGATTTCCTGTTTGAGATCGGTACGGAGGAAATGCCCTCTGCACCGCTGAACAATGCCGTCAAGCAGCTTGGTACCATGATCGCCAAGGGTCTCGACGAGGCCGGTCTGGCCCACGGCGAGGTCCGCGTGATCTCGAGCCCGCGTCGCCTGGCTGCGCTCGTTGCCGACGTTGCCACCGCGACCGATGAGGTTCACGAGGTCAAGCGTGGCCCCGCGGCAAACATCGCCTTCGACGCTGACGGTAACGCCACCAAGGCCGCCCAGGGCTTCGCCCGCAAGTGCGGTGTGGCTGCCGAGGACCTGGTCCGTCGTGAGGACACCGACGGCCGCGAGTATGTGTTCGCCGAGAAGAACATTCCCTCCGCACCGGCTACCCCGATCCTGACGGCCCTGTGCGAGAAGACTATCGCCGGCCTGCAGTGGCCCAACTACCGCAGCCAGCGCTGGGGGCACGAGCACGCGACGTTCGTGCGTCCGGTCCGCTGGATTTGCTGCCTTCTGGGCGAGGATATTGTGCCCGTGTCGTTTGCCGACGTGACGAGCGGCAACACCACGCGTGGCCATCGCGTGCTTGGCCCCGGTGACCATGTTGTCGCTAGCCCCGCCGTCTACGAGCAGGTGCTCGAGGACGCCGGCGTGCTTTCTGCCGAGCGTCGTCGTGAGGCCATCCTTGCCGGCATCGCCGAGGTCGAGGCCGCTCGCCCCGGCTGCCATGTCGACACGCCCAAGAAGGTCTTTGAGGAGGTCATTAACCTCTGCGAGTGGCCGACGGTGCTCGTCGGTACCTTCGACGAGGAGTTCCTCAAGGTCCCGCACGAGATTATCTGCGAGTCCATGCTCACCAACCAGCGCTACTTCCCGATCTATGACGGCGAGGGCAAGCTTACGCGTGAGTTCGTGGTCGTCTCCAACAGCAAGCCCGAGAACGCCGAGCGCGTGATCGACGGTAACGAGCGCGTCGTGCGCGCCCGTCTGGACGACGCTAAGTTCTTCTACGAGGAGGACCTGAAGATCTCCCTCGACGAGTTCCGTGAGCGCCTGTCCAAGGTCGCTTTCCAGGAGAAGCTCGGCAGCGTGCTCGCCAAGTCCGAGCGCATCGAGCAGCTCGCGCTCGCCATCGCCCGCGAGGCTCACCTGGGCGCCCATCTTGCCGCCGACGCTGCTCGCGCCGCGCACCTGTGCAAGGCAGACCTGGTGTCCAACGCCGTCGTCGAGTTCACGAGCCAGCAGGGCGTGATGGGCGGTTATTACGCGACCGCGATGGGGGAGAACGACGAGGTTGCCCACGCCATTCGCGATCATTATCGTCCCCGCTTTGCCGGCGACGAGCTGCCAGAGGGCACCGCTGGCTGCATCGTGGCCTGCGCTGACAAGCTCGATACCATCGCCGGTATCTTTGCCATCGGCGAGCCCCCGACTGGCTCCTCCGATCCCTACGCGCTGCGTCGTGCCGCTATCGGTATCATCAACATCCTGCGCGACCGTCTGTCGATCGATCCTACGTCGCTCATCGACTTTGCGCTCGAGCTCTATAGCGAGCAGGGCATTGAGTTCGACGCCGCCGAGGTCGCCCAGCAGGTTCGTGACTTCTTCCATGGCCGCCTGGTGAGCATGGCCCGCGACGAAAAGATCCCGGCCGATACCGTTGCCGCCGTCTCCGCGGTGCACATTATCGCCCCGTCCGTCTTCTTCGCCCGCTGCGCCGCCCTCGACGAGGCCCGCAAGAACGACGCTGAGACGTTCGACAACCTGGCGACCGCCTATGCCCGCGCCGCGCATATCTCCAAGCCCGAGCTGGGTGCGGAGTACGACCGCGCCCTGATGGGCGAGGTTGAGCTTGCGCTTGCCGACGCCTCCGAGGCCGCTCAGACTGCCGTCGATGCCGCCCTTGCTGCCGAGGACTACCCGGCCGCATTTGCCGCCCTCGCCGCCCTGCGTGCGCCCATCGACCGTTTCTTCGATGAGGTCATGGTCATGGACAAGGACGAGCAGCTTCGCGATAATCGCCTTAAGCTGCTCAACCGCTTCGAGGCCGTTTTCTCCGGCATCGCCAACATCGGTGAGCTTGCCCGCAAAAAGTAAGCTAGCCTGCGCATAAGCGCAAAAGGAGCCCCGCATGGATTGCCCGGTCACCGCTCGTCCCACCGTTATCGTTATCTCCGATTCGCTCGGCGATACCGCTTGTGAGGTGGTGCTTGCGGCGTCCGGACAATTTGATGAAGGGGCTTTTCGTCTCTTGCGCCTGCCCAAGGTGACCTCGGTGGAGCAGGTCAAGTCGTTTGTGGGTCCGCGCGTCGATGCCGATCATCGCGATATTGCCGTGTTCCACACCATTGTCGATCCGGCGCTTCGCGCCCGTGTGCTCGATTACCTGGGCATGCTGCATATCCGTTCGGTCGACCTGATCGGCCCGACGCTCGCTGTGCTGTCGTCGCTCATCGGTGTGCCGCCCAAGGGCGTTGCGGGCGTGATTCACAAGACCGATGACCGCTATTTCCATCGTATCGAGGCCATGGAGTATTTCGTTGAGCACGATGACGGGCGCGGCTGCGACGATCTGTCGGGTGCCGATATCGTGCTGCTGGGCGTATCGCGTACGTCCAAGACGCCGCTGTCGATGTATTTGGCCTATCAGGGCTACAAGGTCGCCAATGTCCCACTGGCGCATGGCATGGAGCCGCCCAAGTCGATTTACGAGGTCGACCCGATGCGCCTGTTCGGCCTGATTTCGACCGTCGATGTGATTTCCGAAATTCGCGATAGCCGCTTGGGCGATGACTACGCTCGTGCCGTTGCCGGCTCCTATGCCGAGCCTGAGAGCGTGCACAGCGAGCTCGAGGAGGCTCGTGCCCTTATGAAGCGCCTGGGCTGCTTTGTGGTGCGTACCGACGGCAAGGCCATCGAGGAAAGCGCAGCCGAGATCATTAGCCACTTGGAGGAAATCCAAGAAGCCCGTGCCCGCCGCGCCGCCCGTCGAGCCTAATAGTAGCAGCATTTTGATAAAGCGATTTAGCAAAAATATCGCATCTGACCTGCACTTTCTTACAGTGGTATATTCATAAGGTAACCACCTTTACCTACCGTTTACCGCCAGTTTTAGCACGTTTACCAAACCGCGCATCCTCTGCTTAAGCCCGCTCAAAACCCGCCGTATAGTTCCCTCACGGCCCGCATTTGGCGGGTCGATTCGTTACCACGGTCGTGCGCGTAAGTGCATGAAAGGGGAAGTATCGTGAGCGATTGCAAGAGGGTTTACCGTTTTGGAACCGACGCCCAGGGCACCTGTGTCACTGAGGGCGACAAGTCCATGAACTTCGTGCTTGGCGGCAAGGGCGCAAACCTTGCCGAGATGAGCCGCATCGGCCTGCCGGTTCCCGGTGGCTTTACCATTACCTGCCAGACTTGCGTCGAGTACTCCGGTGCCGGCAACGTGTGGCCCGAGGGCGCACTCGATGAGATCGTTGCTGCCGAGGCGGACCTCGAGGCCCGCTGCGGCAAGAAGCTCGGCGACGCCTCCGATCCGCTGCTCGTGTCGGTTCGTTCGGGCGCTCCGTTCTCCATGCCCGGCATGATGGACACGGTCCTCAACTTAGGCCTCAACGACGACTCCGTTCAGGGGCTCATCGCCCAGACGCAAAATCCGCGTTTTGCTTGGGATAGCTACCGCCGCTTTATTCAGATGTTCTCCAACGTCGTTATGGGCGTTGACGCCGACCTGTTCGAGAACGCCCTGACCCAGGCCCGTCTGGTCGCCGGCGTTCGCGTCGATTCCGAGCTTTCGGCTGAGGACCTGCAGGAACTCGTCGAGACCTTTAAGGGCATCTTCTCCGAGAACGTCGATGCCTCCCTGTATCCCGAGCTCGAGGTCGCTGACGGCAAGCCCGTCTTCCCGCACGACCCGGAGCTTCAGCTACGCCTTGCCATCCAGGCCGTCTTTGGCAGCTGGATGAACGAGCGTGCCTGCATCTACCGCAAGCAGCATGGCATTTCCGACGACCTCGGCACCGCCGTCAACGTGCAGGCCATGGCCTTTGGCAACAAGGGCGAGACCTCTGCGACGGGCGTCGCCTTTACGCGTAATCCGGCCGACGGCACCAAGGAGTTCTACGGCGATTTTCTGGTTAACGCCCAGGGCGAGGACGTCGTCGCCGGCATCCGCAACACCGAGCCCATTGCCGACCTCAAGACCACCCCGGGCCTCGAGTCCGCAGGTGAGGAGCTCGAGCGCGTGTTCCTGACGCTCGAGGATCATTATCGCGATATGTGCGATATCGAGTTCACCATCGAGCAGGGCAAGCTCTGGATGCTCCAGACCCGCGTGGGCAAGCGCACCGCCACCGCCGCCCTGCGCATCGCTATCGAAATGGTCGAGGAGGGCCTGATCACCCGCGAGGAGGCCGTGAGCCGCATCGATCCCGCGCAGCTCGATCAGCTCCTGCACCCGCAGTTCGACTCCTCCAAGAAGTACGAGGCCCTGGCCAGCGGCCTTAACGCCAGCCCCGGTGCCGCCGTGGGCGAGGTCGTGTTCTCGAGTGATGACGCCGTCGCGCGCGCCAACGAGGGCCACAAGGTCATTCTGGTTCGTTGGGAGACCAACCCCGACGACCTGAAGGGCATGGTCGCCGCCGAGGGCATCCTGACCAGCCACGGTGGCAAGACGAGTCATGCCGCCGTTATCGCCCGCGGCATGGGTACGCCCTGCGTCTGTGGCGTTGAGCGCTTCCATATCGACGCCGCCGAGAAGGTCGTGCGCATCGAGGGCAGCGACCGCGTGCTGCGCGAGGGCGATGTCATCTCCATCGACGGCACCCAGGGCATCGTCGTCGACGGCGCCGTCGACCTGGTCTCCGCCGAGCTTACCGGCGATCTGGACACCATCCTGTCCTGGGCCGACGAGATTCGCCTGGACGAGACCTGTGGCCATGCCAACCATGTGCGCGTCAACGCCGACAATCCCGAGGATGCCGAGCTTGCGCTCGAGTTTGGCGCCGAGGCCATCGGCCTGTGCCGCACCGAGCACATGTTCCTGGGCGACCGCAAGAACATCATCCAGAGCTTTATCCTGTCTGACGATGAGGCCGTGAAGCAGCAGGCCCTGGCCGACCTGCTCAAGGTTCAGACCGAGGACTTCCTGGCGATGTTCAAGACCATGTCCGGTCGCGATGTGGTCGTCCGCCTGCTCGATCCGCCGCTTCATGAGTTCCTGGATAATCCTCGCGAGCTCGAGGTCGCCATCACCAAGAAGGAAGCCGCCGGCGCCAGCGAGGAAGAGCTTGCAGCCCTGCGCGCCCGCCTGCGTCGTATCGACGGCATGGTCGAGTCGAACCCCATGCTCGGCCTGCGCGGCGTTCGCCTGTCCGTCGTCTTTAGCGATCTGCCACTCATGCAGGTTCGCGCCGTCGCCACGGCTGCTGCCCGCCTTATCAAGGAGGGCGTCGACCCGCGACCCGAGATCATGGTTCCGCTCGTCTCCATCACGGCGGAGCATGTCCAGACCCGCGAGGTCATCGAGCGGGTAATCGCCGAGGTTTCTGCCGAGGAGGGCGTCGAGCTCAATATTCCCGTGGGCACGATGCTCGAGCTGCCACGCGCCTGCATGGTCGCTGACGAGATCGCGCGTCATGCCGACTTCTTCTGCTTTGGCACCAACGACCTCACCCAGACCACCTTCGGCTTCTCTCGTGACGATGCCGAGGCTAAGTTCATCCCGCTGTACATGCACAAGAAGATCTTGAAGGACAACCCCTTCGAGACCATTGACACGGCGGTGCTCGAGCTGGTGCGCATGGCCGTCGAGAAGGGCCGCGCCACCAACCCCGACATGCACTTTGGCGTGTGCGGCGAGCACGGCGGCGACCCCAAGTCCATCAAGGGTCTGTTTAATGTGGCCGACGTGGACTACGTGTCCTGCTCGCCCTACCGCGTGCCCCTCGCACGCCTGGCTGCCGCCCAGGCCAAGCTCGAGGCGAAGCGCTCCGCCTAACGTTTTGGGTTCAGACGCCTAACGTAGCCCCCCTTCATGCCGTCCGTCTCATTCGTGAGGCGGACGGTTATCATGTGCGGGTTTTGTCTTTTTGTCTGCGTAAAAAATTGTTCTTGCAGCAGAAACCCGCGCGTGTATACTCGAATACGTTTGTTCAACTACGTGCCGGCCAGAGTGGTACGGCACCTCTAGAAGAGTAAGGAATTGCACATGGATTACATCCGCGCAA
>CAJKGV010000082.1:0-7911 GCA_905199455.1 Collinsella aerofaciens
CTATTTTCAAAATGAATAAAATGAGCGATAAAGAGAATATAAACCTTAATAAACTCGCGTATCGCACGGACGCGGGTTATTAATGGGTTGTAGGCCTTTTACAGAAAGGATTCCAGCAATGTCTAAGCCTCTTGGCAAGCCCGATCGTATTGTCGTCGCCCTTGGCGGCAACGCCCTCGGCAACAACCCCGTCGAGCAGATCGAGGCCGTGAGCAACACCGCCCACGCTCTCCTTGGTCTCATCGAGCAGGGCAACGAGATCATCATCACCCACGGCAACGGCCCGCAGGTCGGCATGATCCAGAACGCCTTCGCCGCTGCCCACGACGCCATCGGCACCCCCGAGATGCCACTGCCCGAGTGCGGCGCCATGTCCCAGGGCTACATTGGTTATCACCTGCAGCAGGGCATCGGCCGCGAGATGCACAAGCGCTATAAGCGTTGGCACGCCGCCACCGTCGTCACCCAGATCGAGTGCGACCCGGATGATCCCGCGTTCAAGAACCCGACCAAGCCGATTGGCCCCTTCTACACCGAGGAGCAGGCCAAGGAGTTCATGGCCGAGGATCCCTCCAAGGTCTTCGTCGAGGATTCCGGCCGCGGCTGGCGTCGCGTCGTCGCTTCCCCCGATCCCAAGAAGATCGTCGAGGCTGACTCCATCCTCAACCTGCTCGACAACGAGTTCATCGTCATCGCCTGCGGTGGCGGCGGCATCCCCGTCGTCCGCGACTACGAGAACAAGGGCTGCTACAAGGGCGTTCCCGCTGTCATCGACAAGGACCTGGGCGGCGAGCTGCTGGCCGAGGACTGCGACGCCGACGTTCTGTTCCTGCTGACCGCCGTTGAGCATGTCGCCATCAACTTTGGCAAGCCCAACCAGGAGGAACTCGAGGACCTCACCGCCGATGAGGCCGAGCGCCTGGCCGACGAGGGCCAGTTCGGCAAGGGTTCCATGGAGCCCAAGGTTCGCGCTGCCATCAAGTTCGCGCGTTCCCGCAAGGGCCGCACCTGCATCATCGGCGCTCTGGACAAGGCCGCCGAGACCATGGCCGGCCTCTCCGGTACCCGCATCCACGAGTAGTCTCTACTCTGTTGCCTCTCTCGTGGGCGCCAGGCAAAGCGCCCACAAACTAGCCTCTCTTCATGAGCCCCGCAGTCCGCTCCGGCTGCGGGGCTTTTGCTATTCACCTAGTCATTGGGGACATTCTTAAACGACTAGTCAAACAAGAGCGTCCCCAATGACCACTCATTTAAGTCTGTCCCCAATGACTAGTAGTAGGCCCACATGGCTTCGATTTCGTTGAGGACCTCTACGACGCCCCAGCGGCGGGCGCTGCGGCTGGCCGAGTTGGGGTCGTAGACGCCAATCTGGTTGGCATCGTCGATGCCGTAGAGCACGATGTAGTGGCCTACGTTGGTAAACGTACCGGGGCGCACTGCGGCGATGACGGGCGCACCCGAGCGAAGTGCTTGGGTAATCGATTCGCGATCGTTATAGAGCTGTGTTCCGTTGAGCCCCAGCTGCCACGCACCGCCTGTCATAAACGACCACTCGGTGGCACCAGTGGGGGCGTAGTTGCCGGCTTCGGCCAGTGCGCATATATCGACCGGTGTCTTATCGGTGTGGCCGGTCTTAAAGATATAGACCATGGTGAGGCAAGTGGGACCGCAAGCGTTTTCGCGAATAGTGCCACCGGCATAGGGCAGCTCCGACCATGCGGGGTCAATTTGGTAGATGTGGGGCATGGTGCCGGCCTGCCATTGCGAGCGTGGGGTCGAGAACGCAAAGGAGTAACCGGGCGCGACGGGAGCTTTAAGCAGCTTGTCCTCGGCAGTGGGCTCAAGACCAGCTGATCCGTGGGAGATACAGGATCCCAAAAACACAAAGACGAGGCAGGCGGCGATGGAGCAAAGCGCAAGGCGTAGGCGGCGGGCCGGAAGCGCGTGGCTTGTGGTGTGCGACGCGGGGTGAGGGGCGGAATTGCCGCGATCGCGTTGAGGTCGCGAAAAGGAGCGCTTAACGTAGTAGTCGGTCTTATGTCGATCGTAGCGGCGTGGCTGCGATGTGTCGGTCTGGCGTTGGCGTGCGCTCGTGCTCACGCGGTCTGACTGCTGCACGGTACGGCTTTGTTGCCGCGAAGAAGCCCCGGGCTGCCCTTGGGGGCGCTGCGGGTTGTCGTTGTCGGAGGTGCTTCTGGGCGTTGGCGTGGTGCGGCCGGCAAGGCGCACACTTTGTGGCCGTTGGTCGCCGTCATTGTATCCGTATGCCATTCGAATCACCTTGCCTCGTGTGTAACTTGTCTATCCTACATAAAAAGATGCACGACACATGGGTATGTGCGCCAAAAGCCTGACAAATGGTATGAACGTTGCCGCGCCGCGCGCCAAGTGTCACGGCAACAGGTATTCAAAAGCAGACAAGATGAAAGCGTCCAGGACGAATGACGTCTCCCGCCGTTCGTCCCAAAAACGGTGCCGCTCGTTTTGCAGTTCTGCCTTCGGTCGAGCTGCGAGCGGCGCTGCTGCGCCAAGGCCGTATCTTAAATCCATGGAAAAAAGCGCGCGGCAAAACGGACCGCGCAAGGGGTGACGCCAAGGGGCGTCAAAAAGGAAAGGAGGGGAACAATGGCGGACAAGAATGCAGAAGTTGCAGTCGAGGATAACGGCGGCATGAAGAAAACGCTCTCGCTCTGGAACTTCTTCACCATCGGCTTCGGTGCCATCATCGGTACCGGTTGGGTTCTGCAGGTCGGCGACTGGATGGTCGTGGGCGGCGGTCCCGTTCCCGCTATGATCGCATTCCTCTTGGGTGCAATCTTCCTCGTGCCCGTCGGAGCTGTTTTCGGTGAGCTCACGGCTGCTATCCCCATCTCGGGCGGCATCGTCGAGTATGTCGATCGTAGCTTTGGCCGTACGCTGAGCTACATCACCGGATGGCTTTTGGCCCTGGGCAACGGCATCCTGTGCCCGTGGGAGGCCATCGCCATTTCGACCCTCGTGTCCGAGATGTTCGGCAGCCTGCCCGGCCTTGAGTGGCTGCGCGCCGTCAAGCTCTACACCATCCTGGGGGCCGACGTTTACCTGTTCCCGACGCTGATCGCGCTCGGCTTTGCAGTCTACGTCATCTTCCTCAACTTCCGCGGTGCCAGCTCGGCTGCCAAACTCCAGGCCTTCCTGACCAAGGCTCTGCTCTGCGGCATGCTGCTCGCCATGGGCGTCTCGCTGTTCACCGGCTCGCCGGACAATGCCATGCCCGTGTTCTCCCAGGTCACCGGCGCTGGCGGCGGCAAGGCCGCTACCGAGAGCTCCAGCCTGTTTGCCGGCATCGTGTCGGTCCTGGTTCTGACCCCGTTCTTCTACGCCGGCTTCGACACCATTCCTCAGCAGGCTGAGGAAGCAGCCGAGGGCCTCAACTGGAACAAGTTCGGCAAGATCATCTCCCTGGCCCTGCTGGCCGCCGGCGGCTTCTACATGGTCTGCATCTACTCGTTCGGCACCATCCTCGACTGGCATGAGTTTGTTAAGAGCCCGGTTCCCGCGCTCGCCTGCCTCAAGGGCATCAACATGCTCCTGTACCTGGCCATGCTTGTCATCGCCACGCTTGGACCCATGGGTCCGATGAACTCCTTCTACGGCGCCACGAGCCGCATCATGCTCGCCATGGGCCGCAAGGGCCAGCTGCCCGAGCAGTTCGCCGAGGTCGACCCCAAGTCCGGCGCTCCCAAGCTCGCCTGCGTCGTTCTGGGCGTCATCACCGTCGTCGGTCCGTTCCTGGGCAAGAACATGCTCATCCCTCTGACCAACGTGTCGGCTCTCGCCTTCATCTTCTCCTGCGGCATGGTCGCCCTCGCTTGCCTGCGCATGCGCTTCACCGAGCCCGACCTGCCTCGTCCCTACGAGGTGCCCGGCGGCAAGTTTGGCATCGGCCTCGCTATCGCTGCCTGCGCCATCATCATCGGCCTGCTCGTGATTCCGTTCTCTCCCGCCTCCCTCAACATGGTGGAGTGGAGCATCGTGATCGGCTGGCTGGCCGTCGGCCTGGCTCTCATGGCCTTCACCAATTCCCGCAAAAAGTAACGCCGAGTCGGGGCGGATCAGGTGCGCGGGACCCTCTCTTCCGCGCACCGAACCCGGCACCACTTGGGTAGCTTTGTGAGGCCTTAACCCAACACGGCCTCGCCCACTATATGGATCCATAAGGAGGAACCATGTCCACTAAGTATGCAATCGTTGGCGGCAAGCTCATCGACGGTACCGGCGCCGAGCCGGTCGAGAACTCCCTCGTTCTCGTCGACGACAACGGCAAGATCGAGTACGCCGGCGCCATGCAGGACCTTCCCGAGGGCGTTGAGGTCATCGACGCCGCCGGCAAGACCGTCCTTCCCGGCCTGATCGACACCCACCTGCACTTCTCGGGCAACTTGACCGACGATGACACCGACTGGGTCATGCAGCCGCTCCTCGAGAAGCAGGCCGTCGCCGTCAAGCAGGCCTACGACTGCCTCACCCACGGCCTCACCACCGTCTGCGAGATCGGCCGCTTTGGTATCCAGATCCGTGACTGCATCGACAAGGGCGTCTTCAAGGGCCCGCGCGTTCTGGCCACCGGCCTTGGCTTCTGCCGCGTTGCCGGCCACGGCGACTCCCACCACTGCAGCCAGGAGCTCAACAAGGAATCGCACCCCTGGGGCGATCAGGTCGACGGTCCTTGGGATCTGCGCAAGGCCGTCCGTCGTCGCCTGCGCGAGAACCCCGATGCCATCAAGATCTGGGCTACCGGTGGCGGCATCTGGCGCTGGGACTCCGGCCGCGACCAGCACTACTGCTCCGAGGAGATTCAGGCCGTGGTCGAAGAGGCCAAGATGGTCGGCATCCCCGTGTGGAGCCACTGCTACAACAACCACGCCGCTGCCTACGATTCCGTTCGCTTTGGCTGCGAGCAGTTGATTCACGGCTTCGATATCGATGAGCGCACCATGGACCTCATGGCCGAGCAGGGCACCTTCTTCACCCCGACGATCGCCTTCCTGCCCACCTGGTACGCCACCTATCCGCCCGTCTACGTTCCCGAGCTGCACGACAAGTACGAGGGCACCCTGGTCGAGAAGGAGCTGCAGCGCAACTACGACTGCCTGCGCGAGGCCAAGAAGCGCGGCGTCGTCATGACGATCGGCTCCGACTCCTTCTCCTTCGTCACCCCGTACGGCACCTGCTCCATCGAGGAGATGTACGAGTTCGTCGACAAGATCGGCTTCACCCCGGTCGAGACCATCACCTGTGCAACCCTCAACGGTGCCAAGATGTGCCACATCGAGGACGAGACCGGTTCCATCGAGGCCGGCAAGTGCGCCGACCTGCTGGTCGTCAACGGTGACGTCGCCGCCGACATCCACGTGCTCAACACCGACAACATGGACGTCATCATGAAGGACGGCTGGATTGTCGAGGCCGGCACCTTCGGCGAGGCAAACAAGTACAGCGCCTAAGCTACCGTTCATCGATGGCTTGATGTAAAAAACAGTATTTGATTGCATAATGCAATGGAGAGGGTCGCTTGCGGCCCTCTTTATTGCTATGGGGTGCGTCAGTAAGAAGGAGATGACGGTGGATCTCAATAGGCTGATTCTGGGCAAGAGCTACAACTCTACCAAGGTCTTTCGTACCGCTCAGCATGTGGTTCAAGCCATCTTGCTCGGTATTGTCGTTCCGCTGCTTATCCTGCTGCTCATCTGGGATCTAACCGATAATCCCAATCCCGTTCCGGCCGTTGTCGTCATTGCCGGCTTGGTCATGCTGTGCTTCTTCTTCTCGTACGTCTTTGTCGTTCCCGACGACCTCACATCGAGCGCAACCGACCGCACGCTCGCCATCGCTTCAAAAATATTTGCCTACACGTCGCGCGGCCTTACGCCCGAAGCTGCCCTAGGCGCCTCTAAGATCATCCTGTCCGAAACTATCGCCTCTGCCATCTGCTTTACCGACGGCAAGCAGGTGTTGGCGAGCTGGGGCGAGGACTCGGCAAAATGCCCCGCGGGCACCCCGGTGGTACTGCGGACTACGCTCAACGTGATCAACAGCGGCGAGCAAAGCGTGTTCTCGCGCGATGCCTCGACCGAGACGGGTGGCTACTTTCCGCGCCTGCGCGCCGGTATTGTCGCACCGCTTACCGTGCGCGGGCATTGCGTGGGCACGCTCGAGCTGTATTATCCCCGTCTGAGCAGCATCGATATGCGCCAGACGGCGCTTGCCTCGGGCTTTGCCGACCTCATTTCCACGCAGCTTGCGAGCTTTGAGCTCGAGCGCCAGGACGAGCTTACGGCCCGCGTGGAGCTGCGCGCCTTGCAATCGCAGGTCGATCCTCATTTTCTGTTTAACACCATCAGCACCATCGTGTCGCTCGTGCGTACCGAGCCGGACAAGGCGCGATCGCTGCTGATCGACTTCTCCAATTACTACCGTCAGACGCTTTCTGATTCCGATACGCTCACCACGCTCGAGCACGAGGTGGAACAGGGCACTCGCTATATCAATCTTATGCAGGCTCGTTATGGCGACGGCCGTCTGCGCGTCTCGGTCGATATCGACTTTGAGGTGCGCGATTGCATGGTGCCGCCGTTTATCTTGCAGCCGTTGCTCGAAAACTGCATCAAGCACGCGCAGCGCGAGACCGAGCCGCTTTCTATTCATGTTAGGGCTTTCGAGACCGATGACGGTTTGGAGATCATCGTCGAGGACGATGGCATCGGTATGAGCGAAGAGGTCTGCGCGCATCTGTTTGAGCAACATCGCCTGGAGGAGCCCGAGAGCATTACCGCCGACGGCTCCGTCAAGCGAGGTTGCGGCCTGGCGCTCTTCAACGTGCTTCAGCGCATCCATTTCTTTTACGGAGAAGATTCCGGCATGCGCGTGAAGTCCCAGGAGGGCGTGGGAACGCAGGTCATCGTCGAGCTGAACGGCGAGCCGCATGAGCCCGCGCCGTTGACGGCGTAGCACGCGGTTGGATTGAGAGAAAAAGAGGGGAAGCACATATGTCCGAAGGCTGGAACATCTTGGTGGTTGATGACGAGCCTCCCATTAGGGCTGAGCTACGCTATCTGTTGGAAAAGGATGCGCGTGTGAGCCAGATTGCCGAGGCGGGCAATGTCACCGAAGCCGTGGAGTCGATTCTGTCGAACAAGCCCGACGTGTTGTTTTTAGACATTACCATGCCCGGTCGCTCGGGAATTGAGCTTGCCGAGACGCTGCAGAACCTAAAGACGCCGCCGGTGGTTGTGTTTGTGACGGCGTTTGCCGAGTTTGCCGCCGATGCGTATAACCTCGATGCGGTCGACTATGTCGTCAAGCCGGTCGAGGACGCACGCCTGTCAAAGGCACTCGACAAGATCGAGGCAGCCTTGGGTGCCCGTCGTGTTATCCACGCTCCGCGCCAGCCTTTGCGTCTGACGGTGGACCGCGGGGGCAAAAAGGTGTTCATTCCCGCCGCAGACGTCTGCTACTTTGAGGCGCGCGCCGATTTTTGCAACGCCATCTGCGCCGAGGGAACGTACCTGATCAATGAGTCGATCTCTTCGCTCGAGCGTCGCTTGGGCTCCGAGGGCTTCATTCGCGTTCATCGCAGCTACCTGGTCAATTTGGAAGACGTGCACAATGTTGAGATTGGCTCCACGGGGTTGATGGAGCTCAGGCTCGACCGCGTGAACTCGACGGTACCGGTGTCCCGTCGTCGTGCCGCCGAGGTCAAGTCGCACCTGGGGCTTGCGTAAGAGGCTTGCGTGTCGTCGTTTACCATCGCAGGTTTGGCATGGGCGCGCGGTGGGCATAATGGGTGGCATCGAATGAAATCGAAAGGATCATTATGCCCGCGCTTATCACCCATCATCTGTTTGGCGAGGAAAGCATCGACCGTCTTCC
>CAJKGV010000083.1:0-7763 GCA_905199455.1 Collinsella aerofaciens
GTCACAGCGGAGCTGATTCAGTTGAGATTGCCTGAACATTCCGCCCCTCTTTACGCCCTCGGGTATACTCAAAAGCTACTGATTCGATTTGATGCCCAGCAACAGCAGAGGGGATAGTATATGTGCGGTTTTGTCGGTTTTGTCGGTGGGACGGATAACCAATCCGAGGTGCTCACCAAGATGATGGACCGCATCGTCCATCGCGGTCCCGACATGGGCGGTCAGTTTATCGACGGCCGCGTTGCCCTGGGCTTCCGCCGCCTGTCGATCCTCGACCTGACCGAGGCCGGCGCTCAGCCCATGTCCAATGAGGACGGCAGCGTCGTCATTGTCTTCAACGGCGAGATCTACAACTTCCAAGAACTTCGTTCCGAGCTCGAGGCCAAGGGCTACAAGTTCCACTGCGGCGCCGACACCGAGAGCCTCCTGCACGGCTACGAGGAGTGGGGCGAGGCCGTCCTCGATCGCCTGCGCGGTATGTACGCCTTCGTCATCTGGGACAAGAAGAAGAACAAGCTTTTTGGCGCCCGTGATATCTTTGGCATCAAGCCGCTCTACTACTATCCCATGGCCGATGCGGGCGACGGCGCTCCGGGCGTGCTCTTTGGTTCCGAGATCAAGAGCTTCCTGGACTACCCGCACTTCCACAAGGCGGTCAACAAAAAGGCCCTGCGTCCGTACATGACGCTGCAGTATTCGGCGACTGAGGAGACCTTCTTCGAGGGTGTCTACAAGCTGCCGCCGGCGCACTACTTTACCGTCGATATCCCGACCGGCAAGATGAACATCGAGCGCTACTGGGATTGCGATTACTCTGCCGTCGAGAAGCCGTTCGAGGAGTATGTCGATGAGCTGGACGAGGTCGTGCACGAGAGCGTCGAGGCCCATCGCATCGCCGACGTCAAGGTCGCGTCGTTCCTCTCCGGTGGCGTCGACTCCAGCTACATCGCCGCTTGCCTCATGCCCGACAAGACCTTCTCGGTGGGCTTTGACTACAAGAACTTCAACGAGACCAACTACGCCAAGGAGCTTTCCGATAAGCTCGGCGTCGAAAACGTTCGCAAGATGATTACCGCCGACGAGTTCTTCGGTGCGCTCGAGGACATCCAGTATCACATGGACGAGCCGCAGTCCAACCTGTCTTCCGTGCCGCTGTGGTTCTTGGCCGAGATGGCCCGCAAGGACGTCACCGTGGTGCTTTCGGGCGAAGGCGCCGACGAACTCTTTGGCGGCTACGCCTACTACGAGGACACGGTCCCAGTCCGCAAGTACAAAAAGATGGTGCCGCTGCCCATCCGTCGCGCGCTCGGTAACCTGGCGCTGCATATGCCGTACTTCAAGGGACATAACTTCCTGGTCAAGGGTGCCGAGATCCCCGAGAAGTCGTTCCTGGGACAGGCTCTGGTATGGCCGGAGCGCGAGGTCGACGGCGTGCTCAAGCCCGAGTACAACACCGGCGATGGCGCCTTCGAGCTCGCTGCACCCATCTATGCGCGCGTGAAGGGTCAGCCCGAGCTGGTCAAGAAGCAGTACCTGGACATGAACATGTGGCTCCCGGGCGACATTCTGCTCAAGGCCGACAAGATGTGCATGGCGCACTCGCTGGAGCTGCGCGTGCCCTTCCTGGACCGCAAAGTCATGGAGTTCGCCGAGCACATTCCCGACCGCTACCGCATCAACGAGAACGGCAACAAACAGGTACTCCGCCACGCTGCCAACAAGTCGCTGCCCGATGAGTGGGCCACCCGTCCCAAGGTGGGCTTCCCGGTGCCGATTGTCTACTGGCTGCGCGAGCAAAAGTGGTACGACTATGTCAAGGAGTACTTCACCGCGCCGTGGGCAAGCGAGTTCTTCGATACCGACGAGCTCATGCACCTGCTCGATCTGCACTTTGCGGGCAAGGGCGATTTCCAGCGCAAGATCTATACGCCGCTCGTGTTCCTAGTGTGGTACAAGCGCTTCTTTATCGACGAGGACCAGCCCGCTGTTCAGGCTGCCTAGTCTCGGCCTACGAATGCCTGCGCGTAACGGCTCCTCCGGGAGCCGTTTTTGCGCGAGCACGTTTCAGTTACTATGAAAACCGTCCCTGCCAAATGGCTGAGAAAGGTGAAAGATGCACCATTCGGATTCCGCGACCGTGACCACGGTCGATACGCTTGCCAAGCTGCTCGATGTGTGCGGCGAGCTGCGCGCATCAGAGCAGGTTGACGAGCGTGCCGTGACCGGTTGCTCGTTTGATTCGCGCGCGGTCTCGGCAGGTGACGTGTTCTTCTGTAAAGGTGCTGCCTTTAAGCCCGCGTTTTTGAGCATGGCGCTCGATGCGGGCGCCGTCGCATTTGTGTGCGAGGAGTCGCTGGTCGAGTCTCTGGAGCCGCTGGCGAAGGAGAGCGGTGCTGCGATGCTGGTTGTTGATAGTGTTCGCACGGCCATGGCCCTGTTGCCGCCGGAGGTCTACGACCGTCCCGACCACGACGTCAAGATCGTGGGCATCACCGGCACCAAGGGAAAGACCACGGCCGCTTTTATGCTCCAGTCGATTATCAAAGCGGCGGGCGAGTCCTGCGGCATGATCGGCTCGGTGAGTACCGACGATGGTATCGAGTGCTACGAGAGCACCAATACTACGCCCGAGGCCCCCGAGGTTTGGCGCCATATCGCCAACTGCCGTGAGTCCGGTCGCCAGTCCATGGTCATGGAGGTCTCGAGCCAGGCGCTCAAGTACCAACGCGTCGAGAATCTGCCGTTTGACGTGGCGTGCTTCCTCAACATCGGCCGCGACCACATCTCGCCGATTGAACACCCCACGTTTGAGGATTATTTTGAGAGCAAACTCAGGATCTTTGACCAGGCAAAGACCGCCGTGGTGAATCTGGGCACCGAAGAGGCCGACCGTGTGCTGGAGGCAGCGTCGACGGCCGAGCGCTTGGTGACCGTTGGCGTCGAGCATCCCGAGGCAAGCCTGTGGGCGAGCGACGTACGCATGGTCGGCTTTAGCATCGAGTTCAACTTGCATGGCCTGTGTGCCGACGAGTCCGAGGCGGGGGAGAAGATCCTGCTGGGTATCGCGGGAGACTTTAACGTGGAGAACGCGCTGGTCGCTATTGCCGCTGCGCGCGAGATCGGCATCGGTATCGATGCCATCAAGAAGGGCCTCTCCAAACTGCGTGTGCCGGGCCGTATGGAGGTCGTGGAGTCGAAGGACGGCCGCGTGATCTGCGTCGTTGACTATGCGCACAACCAGCTTTCGTTCCGTTCGCTTTTCTCGTCGGTCAAGCGCGCGTTTCCCACTAGTCCAGTCATTGCAGTGTTTGGCGCTGCCGGCGGCAAGGCGCAGGAGCGCCGCGAGCAGCTTCCGCGCGAGGCCGCACCGTATTCCGACCTGATGATCTTTGCCAATGAGGACCCGGCTCACGAGGACCCGATGAAGGTCTGTCGCGAGCTTGCCGAACATGTTCCCGACGATACGCCGAACAAGATCATCCTCGATCGCGAAGCTGCCGTGCATGCGGCGTTCAAGGCGGCGCGCGAGGAGTACGTCAACCCCGATGCTCCCACCATTGTCTTGCTGCTGGCAAAGGGTGACGAGGAACTCATGCACGTGGGCGACGAGTTCGTGCCCATCGAGAGCGACCTTTCGCTGGCCAATCGCCTGATCGATGTTACCCAGTTTGACTAATGAACCATGATGGCGGCGGTGCCCTGAGTGCGCTGTCGCCATAAGCGTGTTCTCTCAATCAAAACATGCCGTCCAAGTCCAAACCCTTCTACGTAAACGGAGTAACCATGTCCCACAATACCCTGCCGACCGTCGCTGAGCTTTCGGGCGAGATGCGCGAGCGCTTGGCCAAGGTCAAGTACGTCTTTACCGACCTGGATGCCACGATGCTCGCACCCGGCTCGTGCGTGCTACGCGACAACGACGGCAACCCCTCGACCAAACTCGTCGAGGCCGTCGTGGCGCTCGCTCGCGCTGGTATTCAGGTGGTTCCCACCTCGGGCCGCAACCGTACCATGATCCACGAGGACGCGCGCGTGCTCGGCCTCAACTCCTACATCGGCGAGATGGGCGGCCTGGTCATGTACGACCTCAAAGCCAACGATTGGGAGTATCTGACCGGCGACATGCCCTACGACTCCTCTTGCGGCCTCACGCCGCACCAGGTGATCGAGCAGACCGGCGTGTGCGAGAAGATCCTCGCCCGCTGGCCGCACAAGATCGAGTATCACAACGACATGTCGACCGGCTACAAGTACCGTGAGGTCACCGTCGGCATGCGCGGCGATGTGCCCGACGATGAGGTTCAGGCCATCCTGGACGAGGCCGGCTGCGGTCTGATCTGGGCTTGCAACGGCCATCTGACTCACCTGTCCAAGCCGACGACGCTCGAGCTCGATCGCGTCGAGGACGGTCGCGCATTCAACATCAACCCCGCGGGCCTCAACAAGGGCGTCGCTATTGCGCGCTTCTGCGAGCACCTAGGGATCGAGCGCGAGGAGACGTTGGCGCTCGGCGATTCCGAGTCCGATTTCTACATGGCCGATCACGTGGGCACGTTCTGCCTGGTCGAGAATGGCCTGACGAGCGCCGGCGCGCCCGAGTTCCTGGCTGCCTGCGAGAACGCTTTCGTTACGCGCGGCAAAATTGTCGACGGTTGGGCGGCGACGGCAGAGCTGCTGGTCGCGGCGCGTTCGTAGCGCGGCGTCGCCGCACGTGGACATGTCTTTTCGAGAGAGACTGGTGAGGTAATGTCCGATATCGAGAATCCGGCAGGCGACACGCGCCCGATTGGCGTGTTCGATTCTGGTTTGGGCGGTCTGACGGTTGCGCGCGCGATTGCGACGGCGTTGCCGCACGAGTCCGTCTACTACTTTGGTGACACCAAGCGCTGCCCCTACGGCACGCGCACCGAGGATGAAGTGCGCTCGTTTGCGCTGCAGGCGGGCCGCTGGCTATCGAGGCACGACGTTAAGATCATGGTCATCGCCTGCAACACGGCGACCGCCGCGGCCTTGCGTTTGGCTCAGCAAGTGCTCGACGTTCCCGTGATCGGTGTGATCGCGCCGGGTGCCCGTGCGGCGATCAACAGCACGCGTACGCGTCGCGTGGGCGTGCTCGCCACCAATCTCACCATTCGCTCGGGCGCCTACACGCGCGCCATCCAGGATTTGGATGCTGGTGTCGATGTGTATGGCTGCCCGGCTTCGAGCTTTGTCGAGGTCGTCGAGCACGAGCTCGCCTCGGGCGCGCATCTGCAGGAGCAGTGGCTCGAGAACGAGGATATTTTTGATACGCCAGCCGTTCGCGCGCTGGTGGGTGCCACGGTTGAGCCGCTGCGCGACCACGGTATCGATACCGTGGTGCTCGGCTGTACGCATTTTCCGCTGTTGGTGGGACCTATCCGCCATGCGCTGGGGCCTGGGGTGCGCGTCGTGAGTTCCGCCGAGGAGACCACACGCGAGCTGACCGATATCCTCACGCGCCGCGAGCAGCTGGCGGGCGACGCCGCCGAGCCGCAGCATCGTTTTGCCACGACGGCCGATAACATTGCCGAGTTTGCGGTGGCGGGCAGCTTTATCTTTGGTCAGCCGCTCAAGAGCATCGAACATATCGATATCGATGAGCTGAAATAGATGTAAGGCAGCCGTCAAGGCCTTCGCCACATCTTTTGCCGAAAGGATATTTCTATGGAGTACATGCAGGTCAACCGCGCTAACGGTCGCGCCGCCAACGAGTTGCGCCCCGTTAAGCTCACCCGTAGCGTCATGAAGCACGCCCACGGCTCGTGTTTGGCCGAGTTCGGCGACACGCGCGTGCTGTGCGCCGCCACTATCGAGGAGGGCGTGCCGGGCTGGCGAAAGGGAGCTAAGGCCGGCTGGGTGACCGCGGAATACGCCATGCTGCCGGCGTCGACCGGCAAACGTTGCAAACGCGAGCACGCCAACCGCAAGGGTCGCTCCATGGAGATCGAGCGCCTCATTGGCCGCAGCCTGCGTACCGTCGTCAACATGAAGGCGCTCGGCGAGTACACCGTCACCGTCGACTGCGATGTGATTCAGGCCGATGGCGGCACGCGTACAGCGAGCATCACCGGCGCCTGGGTGGCGCTGCACGACGCCCTCGCCATGTGGGTCGAGGCGGGAAAGATCGAGCGCATCCCGCTTATCGGCCAGGTGGCTGCCATCTCCATGGGCGTTGTCGACGGCAATACGCTGCTTGACCTCGATTATTCCGAGGACAGCCATGCCGAGGTCGACATGAACCTCGTCGCTACCGACACCGGTGAGATGATCGAGCTCCAGGGCACCGGCGAGCAGGCGCCCTTTGACCGCAAACGCCTCAACGCCCTGCTCGACCTGGGCGACAAAGGCATCGCCGAGCTCATCGAGCTCCAGCGCCAAGCCCTCGCCTAACCTGCCAAAAAGGGACAGGTTTATTTTGGTAGGTTTCATCTGCGGAGACGTCTAGACACAAGACTGCCGTTGATTGAGAGGGGAGAGGCAGAGGCCCTCGTCGCCCTCGGCGCGGCATTGCTATAGAGACAAGGAGGCCAGTTATGGTACTTGAGAAGATCGACATCGACACCCTCGACCCGGCGGCGACCATCGTCGTGGCAACCGGAAACGCTCATAAGCTCACCGAGATCGAGGCCATTTTGGGCAAGGTCATGCCCGAGGTGCGCTTTGTGGCGCTCGGCCAGCTGGGCGATTTTGAGGACCCCGAGGAAAACGGCACGACGTTTTTGGAGAACGCCATCATCAAGGCGCAGGCTGCCGTCGAGGAGACGGGGCTCATGGCCATTGCCGACGATTCGGGCTTGGTCGTTGATGCCCTGGACGGCGAGCCGGGCGTGTATAGCGCGCGCTATGCGGGCGTGCATGGCGACGATGCCGCCAACAACGCCAAGCTGCTCGTTAACTTGGAAGGCGTGGCAGACGAGGATCGCACCGCGCGTTTTATGAGTGTCGTCGCGCTCATCGACACGGATGGTCTGGTCACCTATGGTGAGGGCGCCTGCGAGGGCGTTATCGCGCACGAGGGCCGCGGCGATCACGGCTTTGGCTATGACCCGCTGTTCCTGCCGGTCGACACGCCGGGCAAGACCATGGCCGAGCTGACGGCTGACGAGAAGAACGCCATCAGCCATCGTTTCCACGCGCTCGAGCATCTGTCCGCCAAGCTGACGGGCGAGGAGTAGGCCATGCGTGCGGTGGTGCAGCGCGTGCTCAACGCCGGCGTGACGGTCGACGGCGAGTGCGTGGGCCGCATTGGACGCGGCTACCTGGTGCTGCTGGGTGTGGGCCACGGCGATACGCGTGCCGAGGCCGACAAGCTGTGGGGCAAGCTCCGCGGGCTGCGTATCAACGAGGACGAGAACGGCAAGACCAATCTGGCGCTTGCCGATGTCGACGGCGAGGTGCTCGTGGTGTCGCAGTTCACGCTGTTCGCCGACTGCCGCCACGGTCGCCGCCCATCGTTTACGGATGCCGGCGCCCCCGATGTCGCCAACGAGCTCTACGAGTACTTCCTGACGCTCGTTCGTCAAGATATCGAACACGTGGCGCACGGCATTTTTGGCGCCGATATGAAAGTCGATCTTGTCAACGACGGTCCGTTCACCATCGTCTTGGACACCGACAACCTTTAGGTTACGCGGTTTACCAAACCGCGTAACAACTGGTCATGCGAGATTGTCGTCTGGTACGTATTGGTTGATTTCCGATCCCAACCGAACACATTGAGCTGACGGCACGCTCCCGCAGTT
>CAJKGV010000084.1:0-7714 GCA_905199455.1 Collinsella aerofaciens
AAATCGGAAAAGTGAGGCCCAGATGGTCGATCAGGAAAAAGTCGAGGCCGCCATTAAGCTGTTGCTTGAGGGCATAGGCGAGGACCCAACTCGTGAGGGCCTGCTGGAGACCCCGGCGCGCGTTGCCCGTATGTATGGTGAGATCGCTGGCGGTATGGACCAGAGTGCCGAGGAGCACCTGTCCAAAACCTTTGCCGTCGCTTCGAACGACTTGGTTATTGAGCGCGACATCACGTTTTACTCGCTGTGCGAGCATCATCTGCTGCCGTTTTACGGCAAGGCTGCCATTGGCTATATCCCCAACGGCCGTG
Source organism: Collinsella aerofaciens (assembly GCA_905199455.1). Classification (GTDB taxonomy): domain Bacteria; phylum Actinomycetota; class Coriobacteriia; order Coriobacteriales; family Coriobacteriaceae; genus Collinsella; species Collinsella aerofaciens_AW. The sequence continues at coordinate 312 of CAJKGV010000084.1, forward strand.
TCGCAGGGCTTTCTAAGCTTGCCCGCACGGTAGAGGTCTACGCCCGTCGTCTGCAGCTGCAGGAGCAGTTGTGCGCACAAGTTGCCGATGCCCTCATGGAGTATCTCGCTCCCCAGGGAGCGATTGTGCTCATGGAAGCTGAGCATATGTGCATGACCATGCGCGGCGTGCAAAAGCCTGGCACCAAGACCGTGACGCTCGCTCGTCGCGGCGTCTTTGAGGCCGATCCGGCGCTCGAGGAGCGATTCTTTAGGATGCTGGGACGCTAACTATGAGAGTCGTCAACGACTTTGCATCGAAGACCGATGAGGGAACGCCTCGTCGCGGCTTTATGGCTTCGGGCCTGACTCCCTTTGGTGCCATGCCTCGCATTGATTACATCTGTGCCAACGGACTGTTCCGGCGGCATCTGGGCAACATTGCACAGTTGGAATCGGGGCGCATCTTCTGCCGCCACGGTATTGACCACCTGCTGGATGTCGCTCGCATTATGTGGATCAAGAATCTCGAGGAACAGCTCGAATTTGACCGCGAGGTCATCTACGCCACGGCACTTCTTCACGATATCGGCAAAGATGAACAGTATGAATCGGGTATATCCCATGATGTTGCAAGCGAACGCGTCGCTGATGCGATTCTCGGCGGTATGCCCGATGACGTAGCGTTTGAGCCGGCCGATGCCGCAGCCATTAAGACGGCCATTCTGGGCCATCGAAAGCTGCGCGTGAACAGCCAGCCGCTCGAGCGTCTGCTCTATGCAGCCGACAAAGCGTCGCGCGCCTGCTTTGCATGCCCCGCGCGCAATGCTTGCAACTGGAGCGATGATAAAAAGAACCTGTCGATTCGCGTGTAGTTAGTTTACGCGGTCGGGGTTCTAAACGAAGGAGACGATCGCGATGAGTAACAAGAAACTGCCCGAGAATGCAACCAAGACTGAAGGTGCCGAGCTCGCCCGCCGTGGAAGGGGCGAAATATCCACCGCAACGGCGGTGCCCCACGTGAGCTATGACGACCTGCGCCATGCCGACCGCATTACTATCGACGGTCTCGAGGTCTTTGCCAACCACGGTGTGTATCCCGAAGAGAACGCCCTTGGCCAGAAGTTCATCGTGTCCCTGGTGCTCTATGCCGACCTGCGTGCAGCGGGGGAGCACGATAACCTGGACGCTTCGATTGACTACGGCTCGGTGTGCCACGATGTCGATGGTTATCTGCGCGAGCATACGTTTAAACTCATCGAGGCGGCAGCCGAGGGTGTGGCCCAGATGCTGCTGCGTCGTTACCCCTTGCTGCTTGGTGTGCGCATAAAGCTCGATAAGCCGTGGGCGCCCGTCGGTCTTCCCCTGGCAAGCTGCGGCGTCGAGATCGAGCGCGTGCGCTAGTCGACGCTAGAGCTTATTGAGGGGTGGCTGCTTGAGCCGCTGCGACAGAGCTTTATTGTTGGGGCAGTACGTGTCGAGCAGGGCGTGAAACCGCTGATTGTGGCTTGGCTCGAGCAGATGGACGAGCTCGTGGGCGACAACCATGTCGAGACACTCGATGGGATAGGCGGCAAGTTCGCGTGCGATGCGAATGGCGCCGGTTTTGGGTGTGCATGAGCCCCAGCGCGTTTTCATGCTGCGCACGGAGACGCGGGCCACGGTGACGCCCATTGCGATTTCGTACGCATGCGCGATGTCGCGTAGCGCTGCGGTGACCTCGGATGCATAGAGTTGGTCGATGCGGGTCTGGAGTTCTTTGGGCGTTAGGCCGTCGAGGGCTGTGCGCTGCTTTGCCTGCGCGCGCCCACTTGGTTCGTCGGCACCTATAAAACTTGCGAAGGTGGCCTGCTTGGGCCGCGGTGCGGGTGACTTAAAGTTGTGATCGAGCGCATCTTGTACCGTGATGGGCTTGCCCCAAAGTGCAATGATGGACGAGGGACTGAGTGACTCTCGCGCCGTCGCCTGACTTTGCTCACGCTGGGCAAGTCGGCTGATAGTCCAGGCGCTGTTGCGCTTCACAAACGCTTCGATACGCTCGCGGCTGGCGCCGAGCGGCGCGCTGGCGTGGACCTCACCGCTCGATGTGACGCGTAGGTTGAAGTTCTTGACGCACTTTTTGGTAACGACGACGGGGATGGGCGTCCCATCCGGTCGGGGTACGGAAATCGTAAACTGCTGCGTCAAAAGCGGTCCTTCAGATTGGGGACGGGCCGGCATGTCGACCGTTCGGCATGCCGGCCCGCTCAAGGGATGTGAAATTAATAACGCTCAAAGAAGGCAAGCGCGTTGTCGCTGCAGAGCTTCTGCATCACGGTCTTGCCAAAGTGCTTGGAGAGCATGTTCTGGAACTCGGGCATCTTGCTGGCATCGGAGAGGAAGGCGGGCACCGTGGCACCGTCCCAGTCGCCGCCGAGTGCGATGACGTCCTCGCCGCCCAGGTCGAGCCAGTGCTCGATATGTGCCGCCAGCTGGTCGAAGGTGACGTCTGCGGCGGTCTTGTCGGTTGCGTCGTTGGATAGGAACTCGCTGCAGTAGTTGAGGCCGACGATACCGCCCATGTCGCGAATAGTGCGGAACTGGTCGTCGGTGAGATTGCGCTTGACGCCACAAACCGCACGGGAGTTGGAGTGGCTGGCGACGAAGGGACGCGTGGCACGGGCGGCGACCTCGTCAAAGCACTCATCGTTGAGGTGGGAGACGTCGAGTACCATGCCGGCGTGCTCCATCTGCGTAAGTGCCTCGATGCCGGCGGCGGTGAGGCCGGCGTGGGTATCGTGTCCACTCGCGAGCGGTCCCTGCGCATTCCAGCTGAGCGATGACATGAGTACGCCCAAGCTCTTGAGCACCTCGATCAGCGCGGGGTCCTCGGCAAAGAACGTGGCGTTTTCGATGGTGTGGATGCAAGCGACCTTGCCGTCCTTGAGCGCGGGGCGAATGTCTGTGGCGCTGCGCACGTTGACCATGCGGTCGTGGTTGAGCATTGCCTGGCCGCTCATATGCGCCATGATTTGCGCCTGGAAGCGCGCGGCGTGGGCGGTGGGAATCTCGTCGGGGACAAACGTGGCGAAGCACTGTGCCCATGGCGTGTTGCCGATCTTTGCGAGCGAGATGGCGCAGGCGTTGCCCTCGATGAGGTCGAAATCTTGCGGATGCGTTTCGTCGCCGGGGAAATAACCGTCGGTGCCGGCGGTAAAGCGCAGGTCGAGATCGAGCGTGGCCCAGCCGATGCGGTCGGCGGTGTCGCAATGTAGGTCAAATACGGGATATGCCATGGTTCCTCCGGATGCAGCGTTTCTTTGCAAACTGTCCTTGAATTGTATGACTAGGGTATAGTTAGCGCCATATGTTCACGGCGGCCCGCGTTGTGCGCCGCCCTTATCACGGAGGTTACCATGTCCAACCAGGGCAAGAAGGTCAAGACCCATTATCGCGGCACGCTCGACGACGGCACGCAGTTCGATAGCTCCTACGATCGCGGCGAGCCGCTGGAGTTCACCTGCGGCGCCGGTCAGATGATCAAGGGCTTCGACGCCGCTGTTGTCGACATGCAGGTGGGCGAGAAGAAGACCGTGCACATTCCTGCTGCCGATGCCTACGGCGAGCACAATCCCGAGATGGTTATTACCTTCCCGGCCGAGCAGGTTCCCAACATCGAGCAGATCGAGAAGGGCATGAAGCTCTTCCTGTCCACGCCGAGCGGTATGCCCGTTCCCGCCGTGGTCATCGACGTAACGCCCGAGGCCGTGACGCTCGATGCCAACCACGAGCTTGCCGGCAAGGACCTCAACTTTGATATCGAGCTCGTCGAGGTCGAGGGTTAGAGCATGCCTGAGCGCTTGGTTTCGACGACATGCTTGGGAAATCTCAACGATCCGTCCTATGAACTTCTGCTTCGCCGGAAGCTGGGCGGCGTCTTTGAAGTTGACGAGCTACTGCTCGATTGGGACCAGGCTGATGTATGCACGTTTGTGGGCGTGACGGAGCTGGGGCGCACGGTCGATGTTCGGCTGGATACTGCCGACGGCGGTCGTTTTGTCGACGGCGACGTGCTCGCCATTGACCGTTCGGGCGTGGTGCCCGTGGCGGTTGTCGTGCGCCTGCGCAGCGCCGAGGTTTATTTGGTCGAAGTTGACCGCATGGACCCGATTGCGCTCGCGCATGCGTGCTGGGAGATCGGCAATATGCATGCGCCGCTTTTTCGAGGCGATTCGGACGAGCATACCGTGCGCATGTATACGCCGGTGCAGCCTGTTTTGGGCCGCATGCTCCGGGGCGTCGAGGGCGTTCGGCTCTCGACGGTTACCCGTGAACTCGATTCGGACCGGCGCTTTGCGTCGAGTGCGGCGGATGCCGTTGTGAGTATGGCTCCAGACTTTACGATCGTAAAGAAGGCGCGCGGTTAACGTGCGTATAAGTAAGACGGACTTTGAGAGGCAACTATTCAAAGTCCGTCTTTCTGTTGATGAGATGCTGTGGGGGAAAGCATATGGGTCTTGAAGGAATCAAGCTGATTGCATGCGATTTGGACGGCACGTTGCTGCATCCGGGGGAGCGCGAGCCGCGTTCCGAGGCCTTTGAACTCATCGATGAACTGCATCGTCGCGGTATCGTGTTTATGCCGGCGAGCGGCCGTCAATATGCGAGCTTGCGCTACCTGTTTGCCCCGGTGGCCGATGAGCTCGCCTATGTATGCGAAAACGGAGCCCTGGTGATGAGCGGGGGGCGTGCCGCTGTCAAGCGTTCCATGGAGCGTAGCCTTGCTATGGATATCGCGAATGCCGTGGTTGCGTATCCCCATGCCGACGTGACCCTTTCATGTGAGGGACACCTCTACACCATGAGCGGCAACGATGCGTTCGTCGACCATTTGCGCTATGAGGTCCACTGCGATGTGGCGGTGGTCGACCGCCCCGAGGATATCGAAGAGGACGTCATTAAGATTGCCTTCCAGACGCCCGAGGTGAATCAGCCGGCGGCCCTGGAGTATTTCGAGCGCCTCTTTAGCGACCGTGTTGCCGTGATGACGTCGGGAACCGAATGGACGGACTTTATCGGTTTTGGTTCGGGCAAGGGCTCCGCGCTTGCCGATTACGGTCGCGCCCTGGGTATTTCGCCCGATGAGATGATGGCGTTTGGCGATAACGAAAACGACCGCGACATGCTCAACGTCGTGGGCCATCCCTATCTGATGGAGAGCTGCAACCCCTCTATGCGTGGCATTAACGACCGCGTCCGCTACGTGCGCACGGTCGAAGAGGAATTGCATCGCCTGCTCGCTGAGTAGATATTTGGGACATGCCTAGAAATCTATTTTTTGCTGCAAAGCGCGGAAAGGTGGATTTTAAGGCATGTCCCGAACATCTACCGGCAGTCGGGGCAGAGACCCTCGAAGATGGTGTAGTGCGACGTGACGTGCCAGCCGATTTGCTCGGACGCCTTGGCGTCGAGCTGGGCATCGAAGGGGAGCGGTACGTCGATGACGCGGCTGCACGAGGTGCAGATGATATGCGCATGCGGCTCGATCGTGCGATCGAAGCGGCTGCCGCCCGGCGTCTTGATGGAGAGGATTTCGCCTGCGTCGGCCAAGAGATTGAGATTGCGGTAGACCGTACCGCGGCTGATTTTGTCATCCTGCGCGCGCACGACGTTGTAGATTTCGTCGGCGGTGGGATGGTTATAGCTTTGGCGCACGGCGTCAAGAACTAGCTTTCGCTGCCTGGTATTCCTTCTTTGCACCGCCATGCGCCTCGCCTCTTTTCTATTAACGGTCGTAGGTAAATGATACCGTATTTAGCACACAATACTAATAATGAGGACTGAAACCGTCTTCATTGGCAAGTGGGGCTCGGGCCTGGGCGTCTACGAGGCGAAAACGCGTTCCCATGCGCTCGTAGGAGGCATGAAGCGCCTCGAGATGAGATAGGACGTTTGCCGGAGCTCCCTGTATCTCCATCTCGACTGAGCCGTCTTCCATGTTACGCACCCAGCCGGTGAGTGCGCGTGCCTGTGCGAGGTTGGTGTTGGTAAAGCGAAAACCAACGCCTTGGACTTGCCCCGCCCAGCGCAGGAAATAGCGCAGGGGAGTGTCTTGAGTGGCCTCGTCGCTTGCGAGTACGGTAAGCCTGCGGCGCAGCTCGAGCTCGACGTTTGATGGTTTTTGAGGCTCTCGACTGCCGCCGGTGACGCTGGAGAAGAACGTATCGAAGAGGCCCATCGCTATGCCTGCTTGCCTGCGTCGGCCGGGAAGGTTATGCCGGCCTGCTGGCGCACGGCATCCATGATGCGCAGTGAGACGAGCGTGACATCGCGGTAGTGGCCAAGCTCGTGACGTCCTGCCGGGGTCTCCCAAATCTCTTCCTTAACGTTATCGATGCCGTCGATGGCGGTGATAAAGTCTGTGAGTTCGTATTCCATAGTGTTGCTCGATTTGGGCAGGTCGAGCACGCGGCCGTTGTCGCCCTGTTCGCGCGGTGCCTCGGTCGCCGAGCCGCGTACGACATCGCCGCGATAGTCGATGCGGACGTTGCGGGGCGTGGACAGATGGTCGATCTGGATAGTGCCACGCTCGCCTTCGATCTGCGAGGGCAGCAGGTCATTCGTAATTTTGGAGTGCGCGAGCTCGACGGAGATGCGGCCTCCGCCGTAGCTGGCGAGGATGGAACCGCAGCCGTCGATGGGGCCGTGCGTGAGCTGTCGCGTGGCGGGGTCGAGCAGAGTAGCCATGCTCGTAAGGCCGGAGGGCATGCCGAAAATCTCGACCATGGGCTCGACGGTGTAGACGCCAATGTCCATGAGGGAACCCGATGCCATATTGCAGTCGAAGATATTGGTGGCGCGTCCCGCGAGAATCTCGTTGTAGCGCGAGGAATATTTGCCAAAGCGCAATGAGGCGCGGCGGATGGGGGCGATCTCGCCCAGGGCGTCCTCGATGGCGTGGAAGGCGGGATCGTGGAGGGGACGCATGGCCTCGAGAGCCACGACACCTGCTGCCTCGGCAGCGCGGAAGACTTCCAGCGCCTGCGCTTCGGTGGCGCAGAAGGGTTTCTCGACGATGACGTGCTTGCCACCGGCGATGCAGGCAAGGGCCTGCTCGTAGTGAAGTGCGTTAGGGCTGCCGATATAGACGGCGTCGACGTCGACGGCGGACGCAAGCTCGTCAAGTGCGGTGAAGTTACGTTCGCCGCCGTGTTCGGCGGTAAAGGCAGTACCGCGATTGGCGTCGCGCGAAAGCGTGCCCACAAACGCGGCTTGGTCGTTGGCGTTGACGACTTGGATAAAGTCGTCGGTGATCATGGATGTGCCGATGGTCGCGATGCGCAGCATACGTCCCCCTTGCGTTGTTTGGCCTACAGGATGAGTGTAGCGCGTGGGGATATAAAGCTGCGCGAAAACGCTATTACAGGTCGCTCTCGTTAAAGCCGG
>CAJKGV010000085.1:0-7646 GCA_905199455.1 Collinsella aerofaciens
CTTGAACACAGACAATCATCCTTGACTGCTAATGGCATATTACGTCATATGACGTAATATGCCATTACATAATATCTTGAACGGTTGAATATCACCGCTAAATGGTATTTATCTCTAAAAACAGGAGGTGCAATCCGTCTAGACACAGTGCGTCGGGGCAAGAGGGGCCGAGTTTCCTCCTGAGCGACTCTGCTTGCAGCCGGAGCGAAAGGGGGAAATCTCGGCCCCTCCCGCCCCGGCCGGCCAGGTCAACTACACCGTGTACTGCGGCAGGTCCTGCAGGGCGATGACGTCCATGCCCATGTCGTTGGCGCTGCCGTGACCCTGCTGGTCCTCGCGCACGGCCTCGATGGCACTCACGTACGTGTTGGCCGCAGACATCGCCGTCACGCAGGTCACGCCGCGGCGCACCGCCTCGGTACGCAACAGATAGCCGTCGCCACGCGAACCCGGGCCGTACGGCGTGTTGATGATTACCGCAATCTTGCCATCGGCGATCAGGTCACCGATGTTGGGACGCTCGCCGTCGTGCGGGCCGCTAATCTTCTCCACGACCTCGCAGGTCACGTTGCCGCCGCGCAGTACGCGCGCCGTGCCCTCGGTGGAGCAGATATCAAAGCCCAGGTAGCGCAGGATACGCGCGACCGAAAGGATGTGGCGCTTGTCACGGTCGCACACGCTGATGAACACCTTGCCGGCGCTCGGGTCGGGCAGCTTGTAGTCAATCGCCAGCTGCGTCTTGGCGTATGCCTCGGGATAGCTCTTGGCGATACCCATGACCTCGCCCGTCGACTTCATCTCGGGCCCCAGGATAACGTCGGCACCGGGGAAACGACCCCAGGGCATAACGGCTTCCTTCATGCAGAACCAGTCCAGCTGACGCTCGTCGCTCGGCAGGCCCAGGCTCGCGATGGAATCGCCCGCCATGATACGCGCCGCGCACTTGGCCAGCGGTACGCCGGTGGCCTTGGAGATGAACGGCACGGTACGGCTGGCACGCGGGTTGGCCTCGATCACGTAGACGGTCTCGCCCTTGATGGCATACTGCACGTTGACCAGGCCGCGTACGCCCAGCGCCATCGCGATGCGGCGTGTGGTCTCGCGAAGCTTTGCCTGCAGGCTCTCGCTAAAGCTGAACGGCGGGATGCAGGTCGCAGAGTCGCCGGAGTGAATACCGGCCTCCTCGATATGCTCCAGAATGCCGCCGATGTAGACCTCTTCGCCATCGCACAGGGCGTCGACATCGGACTCGATCGCGCCCTCCAGGAAGCGATCGAGGTACACCGGGTAGTCGGGGCTAATGCGCGCAGCCTCGGCCATGTAATCGCGCAGATGCTCGGCATCGTAGGCGATCATCATGCCGCGGCCGCCCAGCACGTAGCTCGGACGCACCAGCAGCGGGTAGCCAATATGCGCGGCCACGGCCTCGGCCTCCTCAAACGAGGTTGCCTGGCCCGCCGGCGGATACATAATGCCCAGCTTGTCGAGCAGGGCGGCGAAGCGCTCGCGGTCCTCGGCAAAGTCGATGGCATCGGGCTTGGTGCCCATGATGTTCACGCCGCTTTCCTCGAGCATGCGCGCCAGCTTAAGCGGAGTCTGGCCGCCGAGCGTCACCACGACGCCGTCGGGTCGCTCAACATCGATGACATCCATGACGTCCTCGTAGGTGAGCGGCTCAAAGTAAAGGCGGTCGGACGTGTCGTAGTCGGTCGAAACGGTCTCGGGATTGCAGTTGACCATGATGGTCTCAAAGCCGCGGGCCGCCAGCGCGTAGCTCGCGTGCACGCAGCAGTAATCGAACTCGATGCCCTGGCCGATACGGTTGGGGCCGGCGCCCAGGATCATCGCCTTGGGCTTGTCCGCCGGCGTGGTCTCGTCGGGAGCCACGCACTTCTTGGCATCCGGGCTCGTGCGGTAGATGTTCTCGTACGTCTTGTAGTGGTACTCCGTGGCGCTCGAGAACTCCGCAGCGCAGGTATCGACCGTCTTCATGCTGGGAACCACGCCCAGGCCCTTGCGATAGGCGCGCACAAAGCGCTCGTCCGAGCCGGTCAGCGCGGCGATCTCGGCGTCGCTCGCACCGTACTGCTTGAGCAGGCGCATCGCGTCGGCGTCGATATCCTCCACACGCAGGCCGCGGATGCTCTCCTGGACCTGCACCATATCGTTGATACGGTTGAGGTACCACGGATCGATACCGCAGATGGCATGGATGCGAGCGATGTCCCAGCCACGGCGCAGGGCCTCGACCACAAAGAAGATGCGATGCTCGGTCGGGGTTGCCACGGCCTGAGCAAGCTCGTCGTCGCTCAGCTTGTCAGCACCCTCCTTGCCACCGGCGCAGATGCCCTGGTGACCGTCCTCCAGCGAGCGCATGGCCTTGCCAAAGGCCTCCTCAAAGGTGCGGCCGATCGCCATAATCTCGCCCACGGCCTTCATGCGCGTGGTGAGCGTAGGATCAGTACCCTTGAACTTCTCGAAGGCAAAGCGCGGCACCTTGACCACACAGTAGTCGATCGTGGGCTCAAAGCAGGCGGGCGTTGCCTTGGTGATATCGTTGACGATCTCGTCGAGCGTATAGCCCACGGCCAGGCGCGCGGCGGCCTTAGCGATGGGGAAACCCGTGGCCTTGGAAGCGAGGGCGGACGAACGGCTCACGCGCGGGTTCATCTCGATGACGATCAGGCGGCCGGTCTGGGGGTTCACGGCAAACTGCACGTTGGAGCCACCGGTCTCGACGCCGATCTTCTCCAAGATGGCGAGCGAGGCGACACGCATGCGCTGATACTCAAGGTCGGAGAGCGTCTGCGCCGGCGCCACGGTGATGGAGTCGCCGGTATGCACGCCCATGGGGTCGAGATTCTCGATGGAGCACACGATGATGCCGTTGCCGGCGTGGTCACGCATGACCTCCATCTCATACTCTTTCCAGCCCTCGATGGACTCCTCGACCAGCACCTCGTGGGCAGGCGAGAGCTCCAGGCCCTGGCTCACGATGGAGACGAGCTCCTCGTGGGTGTGAGCGATGCCGCCGCCGGCGCCGCCGAGGGTAAAGCTCGGGCGCAGTACGCAGGGATAGCCCACGCGCTCGGCGATAGCCTCGGCGTCGGCCACGCTGTAGGCATAGCCCGAGCGCGCGACCTCCAGGCCAATCTCGGCCATGGCCTCGTTAAAGAGCTTGCGGTCCTCGCCGCGCTCGATAGCGGCCAGGTCGCAGCCGATCATCTCGACGCCGTACTTGTCGAGCGTACCGTCCTTTGCCAGCTCGACGGCGGCGTTCAGACCGGTCTGGCCGCCCAGCGTGGGCAGCAGCGCGTCCGGGCGCTCTTTCTTGATTACGCGCTCGATAAACTCGGCGGTGATGGGCTCGACATAGGTGCGGTCGGCAAGACCCGGGTCGGTCATGATGGTCGCCGGGTTGGAGTTGACCAGGATGACCTCAAAGCCATCCTCCTTGAGCACCTTGCAGGCCTGGGCGCCAGAGTAGTCGAACTCGCAGGCCTGGCCAATGACGATGGGGCCCGAACCAATAACGAGGATACGCTTGATGTCAGTACGTTTCGGCATGTTAGTTCTCCTCGGTCTCGGTCGCGGCGGTCTCGGCGAAATTCCAGCCAGCCAGGCGGTCCTTCGCGGTGTCGATGTCCAGGTAGTTCTCCTCGCCGTCCATGAGTCGCGTAAAGGCGGTAAAGAGATAGTGGGCATCGGTGGGGCCAGGCGAGGCCTCGGGGTGGTACTGGACCGAGAAGCACGGGGCGTCGAGCAGCTGGATGCCCTCAGCGGTGCCGTCGTTGAGGTTCACATGTGTTAGGCGAATGCGGCCAAAGCGCTCGTTCATCACGACCGGCGCGATTCCGCGGCGCACCCAGACGCGCAGGTCGCCATCGGCCGCATGCTCGGTCTCGCCGCCGGAAAGCTCGGGGACAAGCTTGCCCAAGCTGGGGAACAGCAGGCCAAAGCCATGGTTTTGCGCGGTGATCTCCACGCGACGGCTTACCAGGTTCATGACCGGCTGGTTGCCACCGCGGTGACCAAACTTAAGCTTTTCCATCTGGGCACCGCAGGCCAGACTGATCATCTGGTGACCAAGACAAATACCAAAGACCGGCACCTTGCCGATCAGCTGCTGCACCTGCTCGTAGGTCTCCACCACGGCGTCAGGGTCGCCGGGGCCGTTGGACAAAAAGACGCCATCGGGATTCATGTCGAGCACCTCACTCGCGGGCGTATCCCACGGCACGACAGTAAGGTCGCAGCCGGCGCGGACGAGGCCCTCCAGAATGCCGCGCTTGACGCCGCAGTCGTAGGCGACCACTTTGTGACGGGCAGGAGCGGCAACCGCAAGTGCAAAGTCATGCGTGGCAGGCAGGTCGGCGGCCACAAACTCGTGAGGCGCGGGGCAACTTACGGTCTTCACCAGGTTCTCGCCTACCAGCGTGGGCGCTGCGGCCAGACGCTCGGCAAGCTCGTCGACGTCGAAGATCTCGGTCGAGATAATGCCCATCTTGGAACCATTGTCGCGCAGATGGCGCACCAGAGCGCGGGTGTCGACACCCTCGATAGCGACGATGCCGTGAGCGCGCAGGTACTCCGGCACGCTGACGGCCGAGCGCCAGTTAGAAGGCGTGGCGCACATGTCGCGAACGATCATGCCGCGCATAGCCGGAGCGCTCGTAGGGCGCACGTCGTCGCCGGGGAAAGCCGACTGGACGTCGGTCTCGTCGATACCGTAGTTGCCGATCTGCGGATAGGTCATGGTTACGATTTGGCCGGCATAACTCGGGTCGGTCATGACCTCAAAGTAGCCCTCGAGCGAGGTGTTGAAGCAGACTTCGCCGGTCGCGGTGCCCGCGGCGCCGCATGCACGTCCATAAAAAATGGTCCCATCCTCAAGATACAGGATGCAGGGACCGCAGGTGCCCTTGCTGGTTTTGGCCAGCATACGCTGGCAAAGCTCGCTGGGCGCGAAGGTGCGGGCGGCAGCGCCCGCGGTATGGTTGTTCGCCATAATTCTCCTTCCCGGTCTCACAGGACCGGCTTAAAGGTGTGTAGTTAGGCCTCGCGGTATTGTAACCGCAAGCATGCCTCATGGCGTTAATTTCATCGAAATGTTTACGAAATGATAATTATGACTTTCTATGCATAATGATTTTTTAATCCCCGTCCCAGAAAAATCATCCCGCGGGGCTTGTGGCTCACGCGGGATGATGGCGTCTTACTTTTTCTTGTCCTGTTCCAGCAGATCGGACGGTGAGCGATCGGGCTTGCCGCCGCGGAAAATCTCGCGGCCATGCAGACGATGCTCCAGGTCACGTTCGGCCTTTTCCTCGTCAATCTTGGTCTGGCTCACCACCGGGTCCTCAATCAACGACGACACCGAGTTCACCTGCTTCTGAATGCGCTCGGCAATGGTGTCATCCATACTCACGATGCGCATCTTCCAGTCGATATTCGTGGCGTTGGATGAGCTCTTGGTCCACACGAACGTCAGGATGGCGCTCTGGTGGCCCCGCGCGGGGAACATGCCAAAGAAGGAATCGTGCTGAATATTGCTATCCTCGTCGATATAGGCGTGAACGTTATACACCACGCGGTCGATCTTATCGTTGAGCAACGCGTTGGTCGCAAGCGCCGCGGCCTGAATCTGCCCGTTGGACAGCAGCTCGAGCTCGTTGGCAGACGATGTGTCCAACACCGTCACCTCGACCGTGCCCGTACGCTCATCGGCTTCATCGACGGTAAAGTCGAGCGGGAACTGCGTAAAGCCGTTGCCCCACTCAAGGCCGCCCTTCAGCGCCGTCGAAACGGTATCGACCGAAACGCTCTCGGACAGGTTGGCGGTGTTCAGACGACGCATCACGCCGTAGCCAATCTGCATGCCCACGATCAGCACCAAGATGCCGATAACCACGGCCATGGCAGTCTTCGTAATGGTATGGCTCACCTGCGAGCCCGAAGGATCGTCCTCGGACAGCGGGTCGATATGTTTTGCCTGGCTCGCGCGGTCCTCGCTGCGCAGCTGCGCCAGCGCCGCTTTGTCACCGCGCTTGGCCGCCGCCTCCTTCTCGCGCATGCGCTCGGTTCGCTTTTTGGCAAGCGTGGGATCCAAGACACCGGATGCATCGATTTCGGAGAATAACTCCGTCACTTCTTCCGGAGTCAAAGGGTTCTTGTCAGCCATAAACTTCCTGTCATATCAATCAGTCGAGCTCGTGCGCACGCGCACCTTCGAACTGCATTCGATAGTAACGGGCATAGGTGCCGCCACGGGCGAGAAGCTCCTCGTGCGTGCCACGCTCCACAACGCGACCATGCTCAACGGTCGCAATCTCATCGGCATGCTTAATGGTCGAAAGACGGTGGGCGATGATAATCGTGGTGCGGCCGCGCGCCAGTTCTTCGAGTGACTCCTGCACCGCCTCCTCGCTCTCGTTATCCAAAGCACTCGTCGCCTCGTCCAAAATCAGGATCTTGGGGTTCTTGAGAAACACACGCGCGATGGCAACGCGCTGCTTCTGTCCGCCCGAAAGACGGCTGCCGCGCTCGCCCACGACCGTGTCATAGCCCTGTGGAAGCGACTCGATAAAGGCATCGATGTTGGCGCGACGGGCGGCCTCGGCGATCTCTTCTGCCGTAGCGCCCGGCTTGCCGTAGGCGATGTTCTCGCCAATCGTACCGTCAAACAGATAGACATCCTGCTGCACCAGGCCGATGGCACGGCGCAGGCTCTGCTGCGTCACATCGCGCACGTCTTGGCCGTCGATGCTAATGGATCCGGCAGCCACGTCATAAAAGCGCGGCAGCAGCGAACAGGTCGTGGACTTGCCACCGCCCGAAGGGCCAACCAAAGCGATGGTCTGCCCGGGCTTGATGGACAGGTCCATATGGTCGATAACGGGACGCTCGTCGGCATCGCCCTCGCCCAGCTCAACATCCTCGTAGTTAAAGCACACGTCGTGATACTCCACGGCGCCGGCAGTCACCTGCAGATCCGTAGCGCCTGGCTTGTCCTGGATATCCGGCGCGGTCGAGAGCACCTCGTCCATACGCTTAAAGCCGGCGATAGCCTTCTGATACGTTTCGGCCGAATTGACGAGTGTCTCGAGCGGCGTGCAGAACAGCGAAATATAGAGTGCAAAGGTCGCCATATCGACCGCCTGCAGCTGTCCCTGGGCGACCAGCCAGCCGCCCAGCAGCACCACGATCACATAGAGCACACCCGAGAGCAGGCCATACGTCGCGGTATAGACGCCCATGGCGTGATACATGTTCTCCTTGGACGAAAGATAGCGATTGTTGGAGGCGCGGAACTTGAATCGTTCGGTCTCCTCATTGGCAAAGCTCTTGACCACGCGCATGCCCGCCAGCGAATCCTGCAGCTGCGCATTGATGCCGCTGATTTTTTTGCGATTGTCGCTAAAGACCTCGCGCATGCGCATGTTCTGCCAAAACATGATGACCGCAAACGCCGCCGTCACCACGGCCATGGCGAGCGCCAGCACCGGGGCGATGGTAAAGAGGATCACAAACGAGCCGATAATCTCGATGCCGCAGATGATGATCCACTCGGGCACGTGATGCGCCGCCTCGCAGATATCGAACAGGTCGTTGACCACGCGGCTCATCATGTCGCCCGAGCTGTTGCG
>CAJKGV010000086.1:0-7560 GCA_905199455.1 Collinsella aerofaciens
GGCCAGAAACGGCTGGAGTCGGGCGTGAGGCACTCGTCGATCAGCGTGACCTTGCCATCAATAACACCAAACTCGAACTTGGTGTCGGCAATGATGATGCCACGGGTCGCGGCGTACTCGGCAGCGGCCTTGTAGATCTTGAGGGAAAGGTCGCGAATCTGCGCGGCGATGTCCTCACCCACGATCTCGCAGCAACGCTCGAACGAAATGTTCTCGTCGTGGTCGCCGATCTCGGCCTTCGTGGACGGCGTGAACAGCGGCTCGGGAAGCTTGGAGGCCTCGGTCAGACCCTCGGGCAGCTGAATGCCGCAGACGGTGCCGTTCTCGTCATAGGTCTTCTTGCCCGAACCGGTCAGATAGCCGCGGACGATGCACTCGATAGGAATCGTCTGGGCCTTCTTGACCAGCATGGCGCGGCCTGCGAGGTAGTCACGATACTCGGCAAACTCCTCGGGGAAATCCGCCGGATCGATGGAAACGAGGTGGTTGGGAACGATATCGGCAAACTTATCGAACCAGAATGCCGAGATGCGGTTGAGCACCTCTCCCTTAAACGGAATCTCGTCGGGAAGAATGAAGTCGAACGCAGAAATGCGGTCGGTGGCGACCATCAGCAGGTTTTCGCCGGCATCGTAGATATCACGAACCTTGCCACGGGAATCCGGACGACGCTCCATCGTTGTCACGTGAGTCACTCCTTACCTAAATACGACAGAAATGCGGGTTCTTTCCCGCATGTTTTCGCAAACTCGGAGCGGCAGGGACGCGGCCCCTCCTTCACCGAATAGCGAAAAGCTAGTGCTCCATTGTAGTAGATGCCGCGTCCGCCGTGTGCTCGCGGGGCAGATGAATTGTAAAAGTCGTACCCTTTCCAAGCTCCGACTCCACGGATATGTAGCCATGGTGACGCTCGACGATCTGCTTGGTCACGGCGAGGCCAACGCCCAGGCCGCCAGCTTCGCGGGCGCGGCTGGCATCGGCGCGCCAAAACCGCCCGAAGATGCGCGACAGATCGTCCTTGGCAATACCGATACCGGTATCCGAAACGGCAATACTGACATGCTTGCGGTCACTGAGCACCGACACCACGACCCAACCGCCCTCGGGGGTGTAGCGCATGGCGTTGCTCATGAGGTTGATGACGCATTGCGTGATCATGTCGGGATCGGCTTCGACGACATCGTCGTGCCCCTGGGTTTCATCTGCAAAGCGAAGACGAAGGTCACGGTCGGCAAACAGACGCTCCTGGCCGTTCACAATCGATCGCACGAACGGAACCATGTCCACCGGTTCTAGATTGAGCGGAGCCGTGCTGTTTTCCATACGCGATAGGTCGAGCATCTGCTGCACCAGACGAGCCAGGCGACGCGTCTCGGAAGCGACCGTCTCCAGGTGTTCGTCGTCGGTGGGATACACACCGTCTTGCATGGCCTCGACCGTTGCAAGCATGGCCATGAGCGGCGTGCGCAGCTCGTGTGCAACGTCTGAAGTCAGGCGCTTCTCGTGCTTCATATCTTTCTCGAGTGAGGTGGCCATCTCGTCGAAGGTCTCTCCCAGCTGATCGATCTCGTCATCACCGCGCAGTCCCGTGCGAGCCGACAGGTCGCCGTCACGGATTTGCTTTGCGGTACTGGTGATGCGATGAATCGGCTTGGTGAGCATGCGCGACACGAGCGATCCGATAACGACCGAAATGCAGATTGCAACAACCGCGGCGAGGGCCATGGCGTTAAAGGTCTTCTCCCTAAACGCAGAGTCCGCCTTGGTGAGCAGCGCGTCGGAGCCGATGGCCCACAGCTTTACCTGTCCGACATGCTCGCCGGAAGACGTTACAATCTCGACGTTAGCAACGCTATCGGAGTCGGTTGGAGCAGACGAGACCGGGCTATGCGATGCCCTCTTGCCGCTCGTGTCGTCGGTCGTAGCCTGGTTTTCGCGTACATCGGCGGTGGCGCTTGCCGAGGGCCAGGAATCGTCATAAACGATCACGCCCTTTTTATTGACGACCTGCATACCCAGATCGTCGGAAACCAAACTCGACGTTGCGACCGTGCGCAGTTCCCCCGCGGTCCAAGAGCCGTTTTCCTCATATGAGGTTGCCAACTTCTCGGCAGCGGAATTTGCGATTTCGACGATATTGGAGCGTGTGTAATCCGAAAAGACCGTGCCCCACACAACAGAGACAACGCCCACCAGCACCAATACTGTCATGAGCGATGTCAGAGCAAAAGCAAGTGCCATGCGCGAGGGATAGCTCATCGTTGGCCGTGAATCGGAACGAGGCGTGTTCCAACTAGCCTTGGAACCCGCCTCGCTCTCCTGCTTGTGCTTTTGTCCGATTTCAAAGCGCGCAGGTGTCATATGTGATTTCCCTATTTCTCGTCCGACTTATCGGTCTTGGCCGGAGCCTCGAAGCGATAGCCGACACCGTGGACGGTGTAGAGCCACTTGGGCTTCTTGGGATCATCGCCCAGCTTGGCGCGAAGATTCTTCACGTGGCTATCGATGGTGCGCTCATAGCCCTCAAAGTCATACCCGAGCACTTTCTCGACCAGCTCCATGCGGTTATACACACGGCCGGGATGGCGGGCGAGCGTGGTGAGCAGCTTGAACTCGGAAGCCGTCAGATCGACTTCCTTGCCCTCGACCAAGATCTTGTGGCCCGAGATATCGATGACCAGATCGCCGAAGTCGAGCACCTCGACGGCGGGCTCGTCGGCCTGATGGGCACGGCGGAACAGAGCGCGAACGCGGGCGACGAGCTCGCGCGGCGAGAACGGCTTAATCAGATAGTCGTCGGCGCCGAGCTCAAGACCGATAATACGGTCCTCGATCTCGCCCTTAGCCGTCAGCATGATGATGGGGACATCCGAGGTATCGCGAATGGTGCGGCAAACGCGCTCGCCGGGAATCTTGGGGAGCATAAGGTCGAGCACGACCAGGTCGAACTGATGCTTCTCGAACTCCTCGATCGCGGACTGGCCGTCGCCGACGCCCACAACCCAGTAGCCTTCGCGCTCGAGATAGGCAGCGACGGCGTCACGGATTGCCTTCTCATCCTCGACCAGCAGAATCTTTTTTGCATCTGAAGCCATAACACGGCCCCCCCTGTCTCAATTAGCTAAGAACAAGCCCATTTTAACGCACCTGAACCCGCCGGATGCCGCTATGACGCGGCAGCTCGGCGGGCGGTACTCACAATTACAACGCGTTTATTCCCCTGTTGGCGCCTTTTTAACCCCTCTAAGCTTAAAGAGAGAACAGGCGTGCAGTGACCGTCTCTGGTATACCCTGGCTGTTGCGCACCGTGGCGTACGTAAGGAATGAGTCCGATTTTCCCGCCGTAGCTGGATAATCGCCATACTCCAAAGCGCGGTCGGGCGACAGCAGTGAGCCATAGGTCTTGGCAGAGGTGTCGATCAGGAAATGCGACGCCTGTACCTTAACAAGGTATTTATTCTTCTTGCCAGCCGCACATGCGAGCGGCTCGCGTGACAGAAAGAGGTACGGCCCTCCCTCATTACCGATATACGTGCCCATATTGCCCAGGCTGCCCACGCCACTATAGGCCGCCTCGATAGAAAACACGAAGGTATCGCCCATATACACGGCCTCGAAAGGCGAGACTGACGAGGGAAGGACTAGCTGGGCACGCTTGGTGTTGTTGCCGTCGGTCAGATCGATTGCCGTTATGCCGTAGTAGACGCCCTCGTCGTTGCGGACACGCGGCGAGATGGTCAAAATGCCGTCGCTCGCGCGCGGGGCCGATGCAAAGCGGCCCGTCGATTTCCAAATTGTCTCGGCCTTGGATTCATCAAGCGAGCGACGATAGCAAAACGAATCACTACTCGTTTTATTGCCGCCTGCCGAAGGCATTTTATACCAGATGACTGATGACCCGAACGCCGTAAACAGGGGCGGATCATAGTCCTTGCCACCTCGATCGAGCTCAACCGCATCGCCAGAGAGCGAAGCGCCCGACAGATTTTGAGCGTAGAGCTTCCACGATGAATTGGCAAAGTTCATCTCAACCCACGCGAATACGCCGTCGCCGGCGCGGACATCGTAGAATGCATATCCCGTGCCCTCGACAGGATCCTCGATTAATGTGGTAAGCGAGCCATCGCCCAGGTTGAGCACACCGAGCGTGTTGGCGTGCAGTGCCGATGCGGGCGCCATCATCGCCGCGGCGTAATCGCCGTCGCAGTAGTACAGCAGCGTACCCAGAGGCAGCGTCCACGACGCCGCCGGCTCAAGATCGATGTCGACTGCCTCGTACTCATCCGTAATCGAGATGATTTTGGAATCGTCCTTGATAACCTGCGGCTCGCCGGCAGCATCATCGCTGGTACCCGGTTTTTTCGAGCATCCGGCAAGCACCGTGGCAGCGCCCGCGGCAGCCCCACCGAGTACAAAGCCGCGACGCGATATTCCGTTCTTGATGTGATCGGCGATACCCATTAGGCGATCTCGGCGCGAGCGGCCTCGATAGCGCGCGTAAGCTGGTCGGCGCAGGAGGTCTTTTTCATACCGCAGGTATTACCGGCGAGAACCTCGATTACGCGATCGGCAGGAGCGCCCTCGACCAGCTTAGAGATTGCCTTGAGATTGCCGTCGCAGCCACCGGTAAACTCAACGCCCATCACCTTGTTGCCGTCATCGGAAAGGTCAAGGTGAATATTGCGAGCACACACGCCCTGAGGCTTGTAATCAAACGAAATCATGCGATCCCCTCTCAGAATGTTATTCGAGACGACTATTATCCCCGTCTTTCCCTAAATGCAACGAGGCGCTTCGCCGGCAACACACATTACCAGCAAAGCGCCCTAAAAAGCTAACGTTATGCCCGAACCTACTCGAAGCTCAGCTGCTCCAGACGATCAAAGACCGTGTCGATACGGGTGAGGAAGTCCCACGGATCAAAGATCTCGTCGAGCTTTTCCTTGCTGACGGTGCAGCGCGGGTCAGCCTCGAGACGCTCCTTAAAGGTAGGGCCGGAGACACAATCCTGTACCTCGTGCCAGGTTGCCATGGCGTTCTCCTGCACAATGGCGTACGCGTCCTCGCGGGTGATGCCCGTGTCGACGAGGGCGAGCAGCACCTTGGAGGAGAAGATGAGGCCGCGGGTCTTATTGAGGTTGGCCATCATGCGGGCAGGGTACAGCTGCAGGCCGTCGATAACGCGAATGAGGCACTGGAACATGTGGTCGAGCGCGATGAAGCTATCGGCCTGGGCGACGCGCTCGGCAGAGGAGTGCGAAATGTCACGCTCGTGCCACAGGGCGACGTTGTCGAAGGCAACCTGCGCGTTGGCCTTCACGACGCGCGACAGGCCGCAGACCTTCTCCATGGTGATGGGGTTGCGCTTGTGTGGCATGGCTGAGCTGCCCTTTTGGCCCTTACGGAACGGCTCCTCGGCCTCGAGCGTATCAGTCTTCTGCAGATTGCGAACCTCGGTAGCGATGCGCTCGCAGGTGGCCGCAGTGGTGGCAAGAACGCCGGCGAGATAGGCGTGATGGTCGCGGCTGATAACCTGCGTGGACAGCGGGTCGTGAACCAGGCCCAGGTGCTCGCAGACGTACTCCTCGACGAACGGCTCGATGGAGCTGTACGTGCCGACAGCGCCCGAGATGGCACCAAAGGCAACGTTCTTGCGGGCATCCTCAAGACGGTCCAGATCGCGCTTGAGCTCCCAGGCCCAAGAGCCAAACTTCATGCCAAAGGTCATCGGCTCGGCATGGATGCCATGAGTACGGCCGGCGCAGAGCGTGTTGCGCTCCTCAAAGGCGCGACGCTTGCAGATCTCGCCGAGTTTTTTGACGTCCTCGATGATCAGGTCGCAGGCCTGGGTGAGCTGGTAGCACAGGGCCGTGTCGCCCAGATCGGAGCTGGTCATGCCATAGTGAACCCAGCGGCTGGGCTTGGGGTCGTCCTCGGGAACATCGGCATCGATGTACTCCTTCATGTTGGTCAGGAAGGCAATGACGTCGTGGCGCGTGACTTCCTCGATCTCATCGACCTTCGCCTTCTCAAAGTTGGCATGGTCGCGGATCCACTGGGCCTCGTCTTTGGAAATACCGATCTTGCCGAGCTCCGCCTGGGCCTCGCAGGCCAAGACCTCGATCTCCTGCCAAATGGCGTACTTGTTCTCGAGGGAGAAAATGTGTCCCATCTCCGGGCGGGTATAGCGATCGATCATAGCGGCTCCTTTTTGGTTATTGGCACGTTGGTCGTAACCCATCCATTGTACCGTGCGCAGGTGCAAGTATGGGCAGCAGGCATTAACCTAACATTTTGGAATTGGAGCGAGCAACGGGACGTCCGCGTTATTTGCTTCGCAAATCCGCACCGGCTTCAGTGGCATACCGAGACCCGAGGAAGTGCGGGGGCAAAGCAGGCTGAATCTACCATTCCCAAAATCTTCCTTGCTCCATGGAGCGGGCAACGGGACGTCCGCGTATTTGCTTCGCAAATCCGCACCGGCTTCAGGCGCCTGTCGGCGCCTTCGCCTGCTCGCTACAAACGCTTCGCGTTTGCTTTACGCTCGCACCCTGTCGGGTTCGAGTCCCGGCGCTTTATTGAAAAAAGCACGGCACCGTAATGGTGCCGTGCTTGTGCTTCTGGCTGGAGCGGGCAACGGGACTCGAACCCGCGAGTGTCAGCTTGGGAAGCTGATGCCTTACCACTTGGCGATGCCCGCATATGTGGGGGATAGTATAACGCGGTTGTCTTGTTCGATACAAGGGTGTCGATGCTTGTTTTAGCTGTGGAGAATCGTTTGAAAACCGCGCCAATTGTGGAGATGAGGACCTTTGTCTTTCTTTTCTTACCATCTTCTACCTGCATTTTTATCTGATTGTTGTATTTGAGCTCGATTTGTCAGAAATCGGGCAAGCTTTTGGTCAGGCTCCGGTACTTACCCGCATGAACCTCGGGGGTAGCCTCATCCTACGCGTCGCAACCTCCCCATGCGGCGCACGAGGGATAAGGAGCAGCCATGTCCAACGCACCCACGCACTCTGTCCACAGCGCAATCGCAACAGGTCCGCTGCTCCTGCTCCTCTTCCTGCTTTTCGGCTGCCTGACACCGGGAGCCGCATTTGCCGTCGATGGCTACGATCAGCTCGGCTTCCGCACTATTAGCGATGATTGTGGGCCCTTCTTCATCGGCAAGTATGAAGCTCAAGACGCCTCGATTGCCTACTGCATGAACCAGGAGCGCCCCGGCCCCACCAAGCCGGGCGGCCCATGGCTCAACTTTGATCAAGGCTGGGTGTGGCTCGACGACGAGTTCGCGGCAATCGTTTGTCACGGATATCCTACCGCCACGTCGTTTGGCGGTTACCATCTTTCACCCGATCGCGCCCGCGCCGCAACCCAGCTTGCCGTATGGATGCTCAACGGCACTACCCATGTCGACGGTACTTACTCTTACACGACCGCTCAGGGCAAAACCAAGAGTGGGCACTTTACCACTGACAATGAAGTCGTGGCGGCGGCGCGGTGGCTCCACGACAGCGCAAAATCAGGAAGCATCAAAGCCGCTCCGCACCGCGCGCG
>CAJKGV010000087.1:0-7555 GCA_905199455.1 Collinsella aerofaciens
CGCCCATGGCAAGATGGGCGTCGACCAGCACGCGCTCGAGCGCCGTAAGATAGCTCTCACGATCGCGCGGATCGGGGATATCGCCCGCAACGACTACAGCCATGTTCGAATCGAAGTCGTAGCTCGAGTCCAAATGCAGCGATGAGGATGTTGAAGCACCGATGCGATCGAGGCCGACCGCATGGTTAAAGTGTTCAAAGCTTTTGGACACCGTCATAGTCGCCGAGGCAAAGATAGCCGTGTGAACCTCGGGCAGCCACTCGGTTGCCAAGGCCTCGCCAATGTCGATGCGCTCTGCGGTCATCGACTCTCCGCCGGCACGCAGCCTGCGATTGACCTGCAGCGAATACACGTAGTGTTCATCGGTGCCATCAATGATGAGTTTGAGGTTCTCGACCAGCTCGTGCAGGCGGCGCGAGATATCACCCAGGTCGACAACAACCTCGGGCTTGTCGGCGGCGACGGCTTGCACCAGCGCGTCGACGCTCTTGTCAGCCTGTTCCAATGCGTCGATGGCAGTGTAGGCCGACTGTAAGAAATCATGCCAGTCGTCAGATTCGCGCAACTCGGGGCCAATCCATAGATTGGCATTGTCATAACCCCCACGGGCACGGCGGCCGAGCTCGCGAACGCCGTCGAACACGTCGGCGATTGCCATGCTCGCGCGCGCAACCGTCGACGTCGCCTTGGCAGTAAGGCCCAGGTAGAGCGTAGAGCCCTCGGAGGTTGCCAAATCACGGGAAACCTGGCTTAGCGCGCCGGCGCTCGAGCCACCCAGGCGCTCAAACAGAACGCGTGATTCGTCCGCCGACACCACGCGCGCCCACTGACGGCGCGCCTCGCGCTCGATGGAATGGGCCTCGTCGATTACCCAATGACGAATCGGAGGTAAAATCCTGCCCTCGGCCGCGACATTGCGGAACAGCAGGGAATGGTTGGTGACCACCACATCGGCATGCGCCGCACGACGGCGAGCGCCGTGGACCAAACATTTATCAGGGAAAAACGGGCAGAGGCGACGAGCACACTCGCGCGAGGCCGTCGTAAAGTCGGGGCGGTTGACGCTGCGCCACCGAATGCCGAGCGAGTCGAGGTCGCCATCGGCTGATTGGCAGACGTACGCCATAATGACCGCGACCGCCGTGAGCGTGTCCGCCGGATCGCGCTTGGTGGTAATCTCGACCTGGCCTCGGCTCATGCGCTCAAGCTTGCGCAGGCACGGATAGTGGTCATAGCCCTTGAGAGCGCAAAATGACAGACCACCGTCCAGTTGCTCGGCAAGTTTTGGCAGCTCATGGTACATGAGCTGGTCGGCAAGATTGTTCGATTTGGTCGCAATACCAACCGTGATGTTGTTACGGCGCGCTGCCTCGGCAAAAGGCACCAGATAGGCCATCGATTTGCCGACGCCCGTGCCCGCCTCAATTACACGATGAGTGCCCGTGACCAGCGCATCGCGGACCTCGAGCGCCATCGCGATCTGCTCATCACGCGGCTCGTAGGTGGGATACATGCGATTGACCAGGCCACCTGGCGCATAGTCTGCCTCAATCTCCTCACGACTCGGCATCTTGAGGACCGGCAGTTCGTCGGCGTCCACCCGATCGTCGGCGCGATCGGCCTTGAGGACGTCAGCACGAGCGGCGCTGAGAGAGAAGATAGAACCAGGGTTCTGCCCTGCCAAGAATGAGAAGATAGGACGATAGGACCAAGGCACGTCCGGATGCATGTCGGCTAGGCGCGCCATAAGGCCCTGAGGCAAGTCGGTGAGCGCCACGAGCAACACACGCCATACGCCACACAGGGCGTCGACGTCGGCATTGGCACGGTGTGATACCGAGTCACAGCCAAACAGATCGGCCATAAAAGACAGCTTGTGCGAGGCCAGGCGCGGAAGCGCGATGCGCGACAGCGCCAGCGAATCGATCCAGATATCGCTCACGTTGACGCCGCCTTTGACCGACTCGATAAACGAGCGGTCGAACGTGGCGTTATGTGCGATCACCGGGCAACCACCGACAAAATCGGCGAGAGCGGCGACGGCCTCAACGGCCGACGGGGCATCTGCCACATCGGCATTTGTAATGCTCGTGAGCTCGGTAATCTCGGTGGGAATCAGTTGCTTGGGATGCACGAAGGTATCGAAGCGGTCGACGACCTCGCGGCCCGAAAGGCGGGCCGCCGAGATCTCGATCAGCTCATTGTCCTGCACCGAAAGACCCGTGGTCTCGGTATCGAGGACGATCACATCTTCCTCGATAAGGCCGAAGGACTGCGTTTTGGCGCGCTCGGCAAGCGTGGCATAGGAGTCGATGACAAACTGCGGCGTTCCTGACGAAACCGCGTCCTCGATTAGCATGCAATGCCCGCTCGACGAAGGCCCATACGGATCAGGCTGTCACAGACCTGCGGGAACGTCATGTCGTCTGTGTGGCGAATCTCATCCGGATACAGCGACGTATCGTTCATGCCGGGAATGGTGTTGGTCTCGAGGATGACGGGGCCGTCCTCGCTCAAGATAAAGTCGCTGCGCGAGATACCCAGGCAACCGAGAGCCTTGTGAGCGGCACAGGCAAGCTCCTGAGCACGAGCGTAATTCTCGGGCGAAATCTGCGCCGGAATGCGATGGATGTCTGTAGGGTCGACATACTTCACGTCCAGATCGTAGAACTCGCAGTCCTTGGGCTTACGAATCTCGACAATCGGCAGAGCGCGCACGTCGTCCTCGCCGTATACGCCGACGGTGATCTCGGTACCCTCGATACACTTCTCGACCAGCACTTTGTCGCCGTACTCAAACGCCTTGGCGATTGCCGCGGGCAGCTCGGAGGGCTCATGGACCAGGGAAATGCCATAGCTGGAACCGTTTACGGCCGGCTTCACAAAGCAGCGCTCGCCACAAACCTCGACGATATGATCGATATCGACTTCATCGCCCACTTCGAGCGCAAGGCCGGGGGCAATGGGAATGCCTGCCTTGGCGTACAGGAGCTTAGAGACCTCCTTGTCGGCACCGCAGGCGCTGGCAAGCACGCCCGAGGCCGTGTAGGGGATACCCAGGGTCTCCATGGCACCCTGCATGGCACCATCCTCACCGCCGGCGCCGTGCATGGCTATAAACGCCACGTCAAAGCCGCCGGTCGCCATGGTTACCATAAAATCATCGGCAGCCGTGTCGAGCAGCTCCACCGAAGTGTAGCCGGCCTCCTTCAAGGCCACCACGACGTTCTTTCCCGAATTGAGCGAGATCTCGCGCTCAGCGGAATGACCGCCCGCCAAGACCGCTACGTGCATGTTCTCTAGGCTTTTACCCGGCATGGGCAGACTCCTCCTCTATAATTTCTGCAGCTGATACCATATTGTAGCGATACCCTCTACGTTTCCCCAAAATCGAAAGGCTTCCATGAATCCCAGGACTAAATCTCAGGACATTCGCGACTTGAGCCAAAACGATATTCGCGAGCTCGTGGCAGAACTCGGCCAACCCGCTTTCCGCGCCAAACAACTCATCGAATGGGTTTTTGTGAAGAACGTTTGTTCGTTTGATGATATGACCAACCTTCCCAAGGCTTTCCGCGAGCAGCTTAAAGAGGCTTTTGCCTTTGACACGCCCACTGAACTCACCAAGCAAGTTTCCAAAGATGGCTCGCGCAAGTATCTGCTCGAGTACCACGACGGCGTTTCCGTCGAGACTGTCGGCATGCCCCGTCGTAACAAGCTTTCCGTCTGCGTTTCCACCCAGGCAGGCTGCGGCATGGGCTGTGCCTTTTGCGCTACCGGTCTCAACGGCCTCAAGCGCTCTCTGACCGCTCAAGAGATCGTCGACCAGGTACTTCATGTATCCAACGACTTTGGCGAGCGCGCCACGAGCGTTGTCTTCATGGGCCAGGGCGAGCCGTTTGCCAACTACGACGAGGTTCTCAAGGCGCTGCGAATCCTCAACGACCCCGATGGCATCGGTATCGGCGCTCGTCACCTCACCGTCTCTACCAGTGGCGTTATTCCCGGTATTCGCAAATTTGCCGACATCCCCGAGCAGTTCACGCTTGCTGTTTCACTGCATTCCGCCATCCAGTCGACGCGCAATAAGCTCATGCCCGGTGTTAAGAAGTACACGCTGCTTCGCCTTCACGAAGCGCTTCAGCTCTACACCGAGAAGACCGGCCGCCGCCCGACTTATGAGTATGCCATGATTGAAGGCGTCAACGATACGAATCCCGAGATGCAGGCGCTCTGCGACTTCTGCGAGGGAACGTTGTGCCACGTTAACCTGATTCAGCTTAACGACATCGAGGGCAGCCCGCTCAAGCCGTCGCCGATTCATAAGGTTGAGGATCTTCAGCGTCGTCTTGAGTCTCGTGGCATCGAGACCACGATTCGTAACTCCCGTGGTAACGATATTGACGCCGCCTGCGGACAGCTGAAGCAGCGCTTCAAAGTTCAGAAGAACGCATAGGGGAGTCGCACCCCAAAACGTTTCATGTGAAACATCGAACGGCCCCGGTTGCAAGATATGCAACCGGGGCCGTTTCATTTATTGACCTTAATTTTGAATCAGCTGCTACCTGTCCCATTTTTTACGGCCAAAATAAGGGGTCCTTGCCTCGTGAATCAGACAAGAACCCCTCAAAATATGCTAAGTAATTGTTAGGTACCTAATAGCCTACATTTTCCCATTGGTTGCTAACCCAACCTTGATTAATCTTGGGATTCTTCGTTACCTGAGCAGTGCGCATGGCAACATCTTCTGTCATAACATCCATTTTCTTCTTGGATGTATCGACAATATCTTGCGCACTACGAAGCAAACGACCTCGAAGCTCATCGTCTGTCGCGATCTTATAGCCAGCAAAGGCGCCAACCGCGACAGTCGTCGCCAATGCAATCGCAGTTAAAATCCTATTCCCCATCTTGGCCTCCTTGATCAAACTGAATCATTTCGCCAAGAATACGAGAGAGCTCTTCCTCGTCTTTAAACTCAATCTCAATCTTATTCTTTCCTCGCGAGCTCTTCACACGCACGTTGGTATTAAAAACCTGACGAAGCACGCGGGCAGCCTTTTTAAAAGACTGAGGCGTTGCAGGCCTCGGAGTCTTAGGTGTCTCTCCGGCAGAAAACAACGGAGCAAGATTTTCTGTCGCTCTTACGGAAAGACCCTCTGCAACAACCTTCTCAGCAAGTCGAATTCGAGCATCCTCATAGGGAACTGCAAGAATCGCACGTGCATGACCAGCAGTAAGTTTGCCCTCAAATATCATCTGCTGAACAACTTCGGGAAGATCAAGAAGGCGTAGCGAGTTTGTAATTGCAGAGCGTGACTTGCTTACAGCCTTTGACAATGCCTCCTGGGTCATACCGCTGGCATCTATGAGCTGGCGATAGCCCTTAGCCTCTTCGACAGGATTCAGATCAGAACGCTGAAGGTTTTCGATAAGTGCAAGAGCAAGCATCTCTTCATCGTTAACATCTTTAATGATGACAGGCAGTTCCTCAAGACCAGCAAGCTTTGACGCTTGGTAACGACGCTCACCAGCAATGATCTCATAGCCGTTTCCATGCTTGCGAACCAAAAGCGGCTGCAAAACGCCATGTTCTTGGATTGACTCGCTCAACTCGCGAAGTTCAGTTTCGTTAAAGTGAATTCGCGGCTGATTAGGGTTGGGAACGATATCCTCAATAGGTAGTTTTGTTTCAGATGCGGCATTTGAAGCCGATGCAGCCGAACCGCCGGTCTCATACTCGGCCTCTGAGACCAAAGCATTGAGTCCACGTCCCAATCCGCCACGTTTCTTTACACTAGGCACGCTTGATCACCTCTTTTGCAAGGTTCATATATGCTTTTGCACCCTTATTTTGAGGTGCATAGGTAATTACCGGTTCTCCAAAAGACGGAGCTTCGGAGATTTTAACCGTACGGGGGATTAGCGTCTTAAACGCCTTATCACCAAAGTACGATTGAACCTCCTCAACAACCTGATTCGATAGTGAAGTACGCGAGTCATACATGGTCATAAGCACACCATAGGTGTCTAAGCCCTTGTTCAGACGTGATTTGACCATCTTCATTGACTCAAGCAGCTTCGTAACGCCCTCGAGTGCGTAATACTCGCACTGGATCGGAATCAAAACGCTGTCTGCTGCGGTCAAAGCGTTGATAGTAAGCAGGCCGAGCGAAGGAGGGCAGTCAATGAAAATAAAATCGAACTCGTCCTGAATCGGCTCAAGCAAATCTTTGAGGCGGGTTTCACGAGCGATTGCGCTTACGAGTTCAATTTCCGCGCCTGCAAGCTGAATTGTAGCCGGAATTACGAATACCTTTTTGCAATTTGTATCAAGAACAAGCGATTCTGCCGGCACATCATTCAACAATGCATCATAGATACAGTGATCAAGGTCTTCTTTTTCAATTCCGAATCCACTGGTGCTGTTTCCCTGCGGATCAAAATCAACAATCAGTGTCTTACGACCCTGCTCACCCAGTGCTGCTGCAAGGTTTACAGCCGTCGTTGACTTACCGACGCCGCCTTTTTGATTGATGATTGCAATGATACGCGTGTCTTTTGCGCTCTTAGAACGCTTAACGTCGCGAAATCCCACGGTCCCTCCTGGTGTGTATTAAAGCTGTCAAACGGAGGATGTTTCACGTGAAACATTCCGAATCGATAGCAACTGCTATGTTTCACGTGAAACACTGCAAGCTGTTAGTATCCATTATGTTTCACGTGAAACATCTAGGCAAGCGGATTCTTCTTTGCCATGCCATTTGCACGAGGCAATGAAACGGATGCTGAATGACTCTTCTTAAGAACTATGAACTCCCTGTGGCCCAGGCCCTCAGGCAAATCGATAGCGTCATTCAGAAGCAAAGTGAAGCCGCAAATCTTTGCTGCTGACATGCCGGAAGCAAGCTCCTCATCCGAAGGATTGCCCTTGGTGATAACAAATAGCCCTCCATCCTTGAGGTACGGCGCCGCATACTCAACAAGAATCGGTAAAGGGGCCAGTGCGCGGGCGGTTACGACAGAGAACTGCTTCTTATGGCTTCGAGCATATTCTTCAAGACGATCATGGACCGCATGAGCGTGTTTCAATCCAAGAGCATGGACAAAGGAATTGACTGCATCAACCTTCTTGCCAACAGAGTCAATATAAGTTGCTTTACGATGCGTGGTTATGGTTAATGGAATACCAGGGAAGCCCGCACCTGTTCCCATATCGAGCAAAGCTCCCTCAGGAGCCTTATTGATATAAGGGAGCAAAACAAGTGAGTCAAGGATATGAAGTACTGCAGCATCTTCTACGTTAAGAATACGGGTGAGATTGGTTGTCTTATTTATTTCCAGAACCAAATCCAAATGCTGAATACATTTCCTCAGCTCAACATCAGTTACACTCAAGGAATACTCTTTGCAATAGGAAGTTAGACGACACAGCATCTCGTCAGCCTGCTGATCAGTAAGTACTAACAACGAAAGCTCCTTTCTGACAAAAATCAGTGTATCGAGAACTTTTGACAAAAAAAGGGGACGTGGAAACCACGTCCCCTTAGCATAA